>NZ_JAKGBG010000003.1:0-221104 GCF_021532595.1 Pseudoalteromonas sp. OFAV1 | reverse complement strand
TGCGGCGCCAGTAACATTAACGGCTGATACTGCAAATGATGGTTCAGGAACAGACTCTACTCGTGTTTTAGGTGCTATACAGCTAAATTCATCTAAATCATTTACAGTTACAGGTAATGATGATGCATTAGTTGCAGCTGCGAATGTTGATAATACAATTAATAGTACATCAGTTGGTGTGGATGAAGTTGATATCAGAACGCAAACAGGCTCACAAGATGCGTTAGCGATTATTGATGCTGCCATAGCACAAATAGATAGCCAGCGTGCAGACCTTGGTGCGATACAAAACCGTTTTGGTCACACAATCAGTAACCTTGCAAACATTTCTGAAAACGTATCTGCTTCACGTAGTCGTATTCAAGATACTGACTTTGCAACAGAAACTGCGCAAATGACTAAAAACCAAATCTTGCAACAAGCGGGTACATCAATCTTGTCGCAAGCGAACCAGTTACCACAAGCAGCGCTTAGCTTAATTGGTTAATAGTGTGATTAGTTACAACAACTAATGGTTAAGTCAGCATTAGTTAACTAAAATAAAAAGGAGATTGGCTTACGCTAATCTCCTTTTGTTGCATTAGCTATAGGGTAAAATGTTTAAGGAGGCGTTATGAGTGCAATAACCCAAAGCCCTGATTTTGCAGTGGCTCCACAAAAAGCGGATGATAAGCTAGCTGCGAGCCCGCAACTGACAGCAACAGCGGTTGATGAATCAAATAAAACGGAAAATACACAACAACAGCAAACAGAGCAAAATTATCAACAAATGCAGCGTAAATTGGACGAAAGTGCTGAAAAAGACGAGCTAGGCCGCGAACAGCTTGAGAAAATGGCGCAACAATTGCAGGACTTCATGGGCGAAATGAATCGTAGTTTGCAGTTTCAAGTAGATGAAGAATCGGGCCGTGATGTTATTAAAGTGGTTGATAAAAACAGTGGTGAGTTAATTAAGCAATACCCATCTGAAGAAGTGTTGAGCTTAGTGGCTAAGCTTTCTGAAACTGCGGGTTTTTTAATTGATCAAACTGTTTAAAGTTTTTTGTTAAGTTAAATGTGTAATGTGAGGAAGTGTTATGGCTATTTCATTTAATGGTTTAGGTTCAGGTTTAGCAGTATCAGATATTGTTGATGCGTTAGTTAATGCTGAGCGCACCCCTTTTACATCGCGTTTAAATAATAAAGAAGCAACCCTTACAACAGATATCTCAGCTGCAGGCGCGTTAAAGTCAGCGCTTGAAAAACTGCAAACCTCGATGGAGGCACTAGGCGAAGTTGATAACTACCAAAAGCGCAGTATTTCTGGTAGTGATGATTTTGTAACTCTAAGCTCTGACAAAGATGCGGAGCCTGGTGGTTACAATGTAAAAGTAAACAACCTTGCGACTGAACATAAATTGATGTCAAGTGCATTTGCAGAAGATGCAGCAGTAGGTGAAGGTACGTTAACTATAGCGTCCGGTGAGAATAGTTTTGATATTGATGTGTCAGATACTGCAACTTTGTCTGAAATTCGTGATGCGATTAACGACAGTAAAGACAACGACAGTGTAACAGCAACGATTATCACCGACGATAATGGCCAGCATTTAGTTTTATCAGCAAAAAACAGTGGTGTTGAAAACGCAATAAAAGTTACAGCAACTGATGCTGATGGCAATAATACTGACGCGGCAGGTTTATCGGCTCTAGCCTATGACACCGGTTCAGGGGTTACAAACATCAACGAGGTGATTGCTGCAACAGACGCTTCAATTACCATAGATGGTAATTTAACAGTTACAAGCAGTGATAACGAGTTTGCAAATGTTATTGATGGTGTAACGATCACCGCTAAAAAAGCCCATGGCACTGATGACGACGATAGTACCCTTAAAATTACAGAAAATAATAATAATATTAAAGCCGGTTTAAATAGCTTTATAGAAAGCTATAACGAATTACTTGAACTGAGTAATAATTTAGGTAAATCAGGTGAAAGCGGTGCAGGTGTGATGGCCGGTGACTCTATGCTTCGCGGCGTAATGTCAAAACTTCGTCAGCAATTAACCAGTGAAGTTAGCTTGAGTGATGGCAGTAGTTTGTCGTTATCTAAGCTTGGGGTTGAAGCAGACCGTTACGGCAAATTAAGCCTAGATACCGAACGCCTAAACGAACAAGTAGAAGCCGATGTAGACTTAGTTCAAGAGTTCTTTTTGGGTGAGGGCGATGAAGGCGGCTTTGCGCAATCTTTTGATGAGCTAATGAGTTTTTATACGGATTCAGATGGTATTGTTCAAAACAGAATCGACAGTAAACAGACTCAGTTAGATGGTTTAGATGATGAGCGCATTGATTTTGCAAGAAAAATGGAGTCGTTAGAGTCTCGTTTATACGCACAGTACAATAGCATGGATTTACTTGTCGCCCAGATGAACTCAACCAGTAGCTATGTGCAAGCGCAGCTTGATAATATGCCAGGGGTTGTTAAGCAAAATAAATAGTTGAATTAGTATGTTTTCTTGCCTGTATTTGGGTGTTACCTTTTGTAGAAATAATAATTTATCAAGCAACTAAACGCTAATTAGCGTTTAGTTGCTTGATATTTTGAAATAGCTTTATGTGATTTACGCTGGTTGATCAGCTCAGCCTGAGTTTTGTCTCTGGCGTTTTTAAGTTTAGCTGTAGCAGTTAAAATTTTGGCTTGTATAGCTAATAACTCTTTTTCTTGAGGTGGTGTTTCACTCTCACACCAATGCTTTAACTCTTGGTCAATAGCTATTAACGTTTGGCTTGCCAGCTCAATATCTGTTTTATCTATGTGCTCTGACAATGCAATGAGTAATGCATTCAGAGCGTTAAAATTCGGCATTATTGCTCAGCTTTAGGTATGCGCTCTTCGAGCGGAATAGAATCCCACCCTTCTTTTATTTCTTTAACGATACGGATAACATCATCTACTGCTGCAATGTCGTTGTTTACATTTGCTTCAGTTAACCTGCGTTGGCAAAAGTCGTACAGCGATAGTAGGTTGCTAGAGATATCCCCTCCATGCTCAAAATTGAGTGCATCTTGTAGAGCACCGAATAATAAAATGCAGGTAGAAATGTTTTCACCTTTTTTTTCAAATTCTTTACGCTCAATAAAGCCTTTAGTTGCTGCTAAACGTCCGATAATGTTACTGAAAATCAAATTGATCTGCTCATAAGGAGACATTTCATTAATGTTGCTAACGCTAACTTGACTGTACTTTTTTATCGATATGTGTGCCATGAGAAAATCCTATATTAAAAACACTGATTCATAAAAGTAGATAAGCAATATTAATGCCATTGATATTATCTTTCTTTGTGCATTTCTATAGAGATTATAGCAACGAGTATAGAATATTTTAAAATTCAAACAGGCTAAATTTGTAAGTTAATTCTTTAGTATTAAATTTTAGTGCTAAGTGACTATTTTTTGGCGTTGATGTCAATAAATTGCCGCTTAGCGCTTGCATCCCTCCTAAACTCGCTTACAATTTAGAAATTAACTAACCTCGTGGTAACTGTGGTTCGCCAATAATGATCTTAATTTTAGACAATAATAATAATCGTGCGATAGGTTTACATGCAGCACTTACCTTCATTGGTGAAACTGCACAATTAGTTGATGAGACTTCGTTACAGTCTTTTTGTGAAAAACATCAACAGCAAGAATGCATGGTCATTCTTGGTGCTCTACAGCAGCTTAATCATGAAGCTGTGATCAAACAGTTTCCAGCTATTCCATTTTTGTTAATAGGTGAAACCCTCAAACCCCTTCTTAGTATTGCTAATGTTGTAGGCTTGATATGTGAGCCTTTCAATCATGACGTAACCACTCAGTTATTGCATGACTGTCAGCAATATCAGCGTATGCTGCCTGGTGCTCATAAACAGTCTAAGTCGCAAAAATCGTTTGATGGACTTGTTGGTGAAACTGATGCTGTAAAAGATGTTCGTTTTTTAATTGAGCAGGTGGCTAAAACCGATGCCAATGTACTTATTTTAGGTGAGTCTGGCACAGGTAAAGAGGTGGTAGCACGAAACGTTCACCTACTATCTAAACGAAATAGCGGGCCATTTGTGCCAGTAAACTGCGGTGCTATTCCTGGTGAGTTACTTGAAAGTGAGTTATTTGGTCACGAAAAAGGGGCGTTTACTGGGGCAATTTCAGCGCGAAAAGGGCGTTTTGAATTAGCACAAGGCGGTACACTGTTTTTAGATGAAATTGGTGACATGCCACTGCAAATGCAGGTTAAGCTTTTACGAGTATTACAAGAGCGCAGTTATGAACGAGTAGGTGGGACAAAGCCTATTCAAGCTGATGTACGAATTATTGCTGCTACCCATCGTAATCTTGAAGAGATGATTGAAAAGGGCGACTTCCGCGAAGACCTTTTTTATCGCTTAAACGTGTTTCCAATTGAAAACCCTTCGCTAAGTGAGCGTGCTGACGACATTCCTCTACTTTTAAAAGAGTTAATGCGCCGTGTGAATGAGCAAAGTGGCACAACAGCAAAATTCACCGAACGGGCAATTCAAAGCTTAAAAGAGCATGCATGGCCGGGAAATATCCGTGAGCTAGCCAACTTAGTGGAGCGCATGGTCATTATGTTCCCTGATAAAGTGGTTGATGTGCCAGACCTACCAGCTAAATATCGTTACATTGAGGTCGAAGCCTATGAGCCTGAGTACCCTGAAGAGCTGATGGAACGAGATGCTTTCAACGATATTTTTAGCACAGGCTTTAGTGATTACGAAGACGAAGAGCTTGATACGCCAGCAACAACAGTTGATTCTGGTTTATTACCCGATGAAGGCATTGAGCTGAAAGAGTACCTTGCTGAGCTTGAAATCAGCTTAATTAGCCAAGCATTAGAGCGCTATGATTATGTCGTAGCGCGTGCGGCAGAAATCTTAGGTGTTCGCCGTACAACTCTCGTTGAGAAGATGAAAAAGTATAACCTATCGCGAGATTAACTCGCGGTAGGTTTAACGCTCTCTACATAAAGCATGTTTCTGCAGATTTGCGGCTAATATTCACTCACTATTTCGGCTTTTCTAAAACAATCATTACTGTGATCATTCACCATACCGCAGGCCTGCATATGCGCATACACAGTCGTTGGGCCTAAAAACTTAAAACCACGCTTTTTTAAATCTTTGGCAAATGCTGTGGAGGCTTCAGTAATAGCCGGGTAATCCTCTAGTTTATCTAGGTTGTTTACCAAAGGCTTACCACCTACAAACTGCCATTGGTAGTTTGAGAAACTACCAAACTCTTTTTGAATTTCAATAAAACGCTGCGCGTTATTGATAGTCGCGGCGATCTTGGCTCGATTACGAATAATGCCATCAAACTGCATTAACCGCTCGACGTCGTCCTCAGTCATTTTGGCAACCTCTTCAACAACAAAGTTTTTAAAGGCGCTGCGATAGCCATCACGCTTTTTAAGTATGGTATACCAACTAAGCCCGGCTTGTGCTGACTCTAAGGTTATAAACTCAAACAAACGGTGATCATCATATAATGGCACCCCCCATTCTTGGTCGTGGTAGGCCACATAATCTTCTTTGCTGGTGTCGAGCCACGGGCAGCGACAGTGGTGTTCTTTTTGCATTGTTCCCTCGCAAATGTCATTTTTTTGTCGGTGTTTATTTTGATTTTAATTTATTGAAATAAAACAAAAATAATTATGGTATGAATTGTGCATTTAGCTGTGTAGACACGATTTTTTGAGTATCGATTATGGCCTTGGCACATGTATTAAAACCACAATTTATCACAGCTAATCAATATAACCCATGCTTACAGCAAGAAGAGTATGTTGGCGAGTTGAGTGAGCTTCGCCAGCAAGCTAGTTGGCTAAGTCATTTAGTGCATACTATGCCTGCGGGCGTTGTGGTTTTAGATGGTCGAGGCATGATTGCAAAAGCAAATCAAATTGCTATTGATATGCTGGGTGAACCGCTTGAAGGTGAAAAATGGTTTAGCGTTATTCAGCGCTCATTTCGACCAAAGCAAGATGATGGTCATGAGGTATCACTCAAAGATGGGCGTTTAATAAAGCTTGATATTACTGCGCTTGCACCTGAGCCAGGGCAGTTAATTTTAATGACAGATTTAACAGAAACTAGGCGTTTACAAAAACGAGTAGCACATATGCAGCGCTTAAGTGCGCTTGGTAAAATGGTTGCTTCGCTTGCTCATCAGGTCAGAACGCCGTTGTCAGCCGCTATGCTTTATGCCGCAAACTTGGGTTCAAAGCGTTTACCAGAAAGCTCGCGTGGTAATTTTCATACTAAATTAATGTCACGTTTAAAAGATTTAGAAACCCAAGTAAATGACATGCTGTTATTTGCAAAAAGTGGCGAACAGCAAGTTGTTGAAAGTGTCTCGATGCAACAGTTACTCAATGAAGTAAAAGCGGGGGCGGATGCAATGGTTGCACAAAACCAAAGTACCTTAGCCGTTAACTTGCCAGAACCAGACATTGAGATTGTGGGTAATAAAACCGCACTTGCCAGTGCGATTCAAAACTTAATTCATAACAGTATTCAAATAATTGGCAAACATGCAGAAGTATCGCTTAGTGCTGAGCGCGACACCGCAAATGATAATAGTGTTCGCATCAGTGTAAGTGACAACGGTCCTGGCGTAGATATGAGTCAGGCCGAGAAATTATTTGAACCTTTCTTTACTACAAAAAGCCAAGGCACAGGGCTTGGACTTGCTGTTGTGAGTTCAGTCGCTAATGCGCACCAAGGACGGGTTGAAGTGACTAATAATGCCCATGGGGGGGCATGTTTTAGCTTGATCCTGCCAATAAGTGCAGAATTTACGTCAGCGGAGGCAAAATGAATACGAACGCAATTTTAGTCGTTGAAGACGACGCAGGCTTACGAGAAGCTTTGATTGATACACTCGAAATGTCAGGAATTGATTGCATCGCAGCAGATAGTGCTGAGCAAGCAATGGTGCTTTTAAAACAAGGCACGTATTCATTAGTGGTCAGCGATGTACAAATGGGCGCGATGAGTGGCCTTGATTTACTTCGCAGTATTAAGCTCAACTACCCTGAACTACCTGTACTTATGATGACAGCTTATGCCACCATTGATGATGCAGTTGAAGCGATGCGTTTAGGTGCGATTGATTACATGGCAAAACCATTTGCCCCAGAAGTATTGCTTAATATGGTCAGTCGTTATTTACCTGAAAAGGAAAAAGAAACAGACGGGCCAATTGTTGCAGATCCATCGAGTATTAAGTTACTCGAACTTGCGAGCAAAGTAGCGCGTTCAGATGCCAGTGTTATGGTTCTTGGCCCAAGTGGTTCAGGTAAAGAAGTGTTAGCCCGCTATATTCATGATAAATCGAATCGTGCAGATGCTCCCTTTGTTGCCATTAACTGTGCCGCTATTCCTGAAAATATGCTTGAAGCAACCTTATTTGGTTACGAAAAAGGCGCGTTTACCGGTGCCATTCAGGCCTGCCCTGGTAAATTTGAACAAGCACAAGGCGGTACCATCTTACTTGATGAGATCACCGAGATGGATTTAGGTCTGCAAGCAAAATTACTGCGTGTACTACAAGAGCGTGAAGTAGAGCGCTTAGGCGGCCGTAAAACGATTGAGCTTGATGTTCGTGTCTTAGCTACGAGTAACCGTGATTTAAAAGAAGCGGTGAGTGAAAATCTATTTAGAGAAGATTTATATTATCGCTTAAATGTGTTCCCGCTGATGTGGAAACCATTAGCAGAACGCCCGGGCGACATTGTTGTATTGGCAGAGCATTTAATTGAGCGCCATTGCCTGAAAAGTAAAGAACCCATTGCTATGTTGACCGAGTCAGCTAAGCAAAAGCTGCTAACACATGCTTGGCCGGGTAATGTGCGAGAGCTTGATAATGTTATTCAGCGTGCGCTGATATTATGTGATGGTAACAGCATTCATGAAGATGATGTCTTCATTGAAGAGTTACTAACGGTAGAGATAAAGTCAGTTGCTACGCCACCGCACAATGCACCGGTGTATCAAGAGCAACCCGTTGAAGTTAATTTAGATACAGTGCCACAGGTGAGTGAGCAAGGTAATTACAAAGACGAGCTTAAAGACAAAGAGCATCGTATTATTTTAGAAACCCTCGCACGCTGTAATGGTAAGCGAAAAGAGGTGGCTGAGACCTTAGGTATTAGCCCTCGCACCTTGCGATATAAGCTAGCGCAGATGCGCGATCTTGGGATTGCACTGCCAGCCTAATCCCCCTGCCAAAACAGTGTCAAACAAGCTCACAGCATGTGGGCTTGTTTGCTGTCAAAACTCTGACAAGCAAAATGAATTGTATAAGCCATTGAAAATGTTGGTTTTATTTTGTGGCACGGTTTGTGCTTTATCAGTTTATAAGTAAACTGTATTGTCAGAGAGTATTATGAAAGTTCAAAACAGCGCATTATTTCAAGAAATGCAATCTATGGCCCTTGAAGCTAGCCGTAGTAACTCAATTACAAATTTACCAACTCAGACACAGCCTACATCAACGGCACAATTTGGTGATCTACTTACCAATGCATTAGATACAGTGAATGGCTTGCAACAAGAAGCCAAGCAAAAAGTGACCGCTCTTGAAATGGGTGATCGTAGTGTATCGCTTGCAGATGTGATGATTGCTTCACAAAAATCATCAGTTGCATTCGAAGCAACGGTACAGGTTCGTAATAAACTTGTTGAAGCATATAAAGAAATCATGAACATGCCTGTGTAACTAGGTAGTGGAGAATTATCGTGGCGCAATCTAATCAATCAACTGATCTAGCCCTAGCCGGCGGCGGTATCGATTCAAACGATACCGATGATCAACAAGAGCAAAAGTCAGGCTACTTAAGTGCCTTAAACGGTGTAGATGTTTTACGCCAGGTAACTTTAGTGATTGCTTTGGCAATTTGTTTGGCTATCGCAATTTTTATTATCATTTGGGCACGTCAGCCAGATATGCGTCCGCTTGGTAAAATGCCAACGGAAGAGCTTATTCAAACGCTAGACTTTTTAGACGCGCAAAAGATTGATTACGAACTCGATGGTAATGTCATCTCTGTTGAAGAAGGTGAGTACCAAAACATTAAGTTATTGATGGCTCGTGAAGGCCTTGAGCAAGCGCCAAGCTCAGGTACTGACATCATCATGCAAGATATGGGATTTGGTGTAAGCCAACGCCTAGAACGTGAACGTTTAAAACATGGTCGTGAGCAACAACTTGCTCGCACTATCGAAGAGCTAAAAAATGTTACTCGCGCCAAAGTACTTTTAGCTATTCCAAAAGAAAACGTATTTGCTCGTCGCGAAAAACAACCTTCAGCTACAGTGGTTTTAACACTTAAACGCGGCCGTACGCTTGATGGTGAAGAAGTTGACTCAGTTGTTGATATTGTTGCCTCAGCGGTACAAGGTTTATCGCCAGAGCGTGTTACTGTTACCGATCAAAATGGTCGCTTACTAAACTCAGGCTCACAAAACTCACTCGCTGCACGTTCTCGTAAAGAGTATGAAATAGAGCGCAAGCGTGAAGAAGAGTACTTAAATAAAATCGACAGTATTCTCATTCCAGTGGTTGGTTTAGGTAACTACACTGCACAAGTTGATTTAAATATGGACTTTAGTGCAGTAGAAGAAACTCAAAAACGCTATAACCCAGACTTACCCGCTGTGCGCAGCGAAACGACTTTCGAAGAAAATAACATCGGCGGTCTTGCTGTAGGTATTCCTGGTGCGCTTACAAATCAGCCACCTGCAAACTCAAATATTCCTGAAATTGCTGGTCAAGGCAGTGCAGGCTCAGCGACTAACCCTAGCCGTTCTCACAAAGAAGCAACACGCAACTACGAGTTAGATACCACGATTTCTCATAAGCGTCAGCAAACAGGTGTTATTCGTCGTATTAGCGTATCAGTCGCTGTTGATTACGTACCAGAAGTTGGTGAAAACGGTGAAACGACTATGGTGCCTCGTTCTGTCGAAGCATTGTCAAATATTCGTCGTTTACTACAAGGTGGTGTAGGCTTTGATATGCAACGTGGTGATGCACTTGAAGTGGTCACAGTTCCGTTTGTTCGTGAAAACACAGAAATGGCGATTGAAGTGCCGCTGTGGGAACAAGACTGGTTCATGAAAATGCTTCGCTTAGCGTTAGGTGCCTTGGTTATTATCGTACTTATCTTGGCTGTTGTTAAACCAATGCTGAAACGCTTAATCTACCCAGACGATACACTTGAAGAGTATGATGAAGATGCGTTAAGTGCGGGTGTAGATATTGGTGATAGCACGCTAGATATGCTAAATAAAGACTTTGACTCTGCTGCTGTAGGATTCTCAAGTGATGGTACACTACAGCTGCCAGATTTACATGGCGATGAAGATTTACTCAAAGCAGTTCGTGCATTGGTTGCTAATGAACCAGAACTGTCTTCTCAAGTGGTGAAAGCGTGGTTAACTGAAGATGACTGATCAAGAACAAAAACAACTACCACCGGCGTTTGATGTTGATAAATTAGACGGTGTCGATAAAGCAGCTATTTTATTGCTGAGTTTATCGGAAGAAGATGCTGCGCAAATTCTAAAACATTTAGAGCCTAAGCAAGTACAAAAAGTAGGTATGGCGATGGCGGCGCTGGATGATTTATCACAAGCGAAAATTAGCGCTGTTCACAACTTGTTTATTGAGCAAATTCAAAGCTTCAGCACCATAGGTTTCCAATCTGAAGACTTTATCAAAAAAGCGCTTACAGCGGCACTTGGTGAAGATAAGGCTGCCAGCCTTATTGACCAAATTGTTATGGGTTCTGGCGCCAAAGGCCTTGATTCACTGAAGTGGATGGACTCAAAACAAGTAGCGAATATTATTCGTAATGAGCACCCGCAGATTCAAACTATTGTTTTATCGTATTTAGAGCCTGAGCAATCAGCTGAAATCTTGTCGCAATTTCCTGAAAAAGTGCGCTTAGATTTAACCATGCGTATTGCTAACCTTGAAGAAGTTCAACCAGCAGCACTCCAAGAGCTAAACGAAATCATGGAGAAACAGTTCGCAGGTCAAGCAGGTGCGCAAGCTGCGAAAATGGGCGGCTTGAAAGCAGCGGCAGATATCATGAACTACCTAGATACCAATATTGAAGGTCAGTTGATGGATTCGATCCGTGAGCATGACGAAGAAATGTCGCAGCAAATCCAAGATCTCATGTTTGTATTTGAAAACTTAATGGATGTTGAAGACCGAGGCATTCAAGCAATTCTTCGTGAAGTACAACAAGATGTACTTATGAAAGCAATTAAAGGAACAGATGAAGCACTGAAAGAGAAGATTTTAAGTAACATGTCGAAACGTGCTGCTGAGCTATTAGCTGATGACCTTGAGGCGATGGGACCTGTGCGTATCAGTGAAGTTGAAGCCGCACAAAAAGAAATCTTGTCGACAGCACGTCGTTTAGCTGACTCAGGCGAAATAATGCTTGGCGGCGGCGGTGGTGAGGAGTTCCTATAAACCATGTCTAAACCTTCTTTACATAAAGGTCGGCCAATTCACCCTAGTGAAGCAGTGGATGAACTTCTTGAAAACTGGCCAATTCCTGATGTTGCACAAGACACCAGAAAGTTGGCTGGACGTTCAACTGCCTATGGTACGCCTTTAGCTGACATGTACCGCAAGGAGCGTCAAAAACAAGCGGTAGAAGAACAGCCCGAAGAGCCGGAAATTCCTGCTCTGACCATGGCAGAGCTTGAAAAAATTCGCCAAGATGCTTACGAGGAAGGGCTTAAGCAAGGTCATGAGCAAGGTTATATTGATGGCTTTGAAAAAGGGGCTCATGAAGGCAAAGAAGCAGGCTTCAAAGAAGGCGTTGAACTAGGCAAAGAGCAAGGCCAAGAAGAAATAAAGCCAATTTTAGAAGAGCAGTTAACTACACTGAGAAGTTTGCTTGATAGCTTATCTCAACCATTAGCAAAAGTTGATGAAAGTGCAGAGAAGCAGTTGGTGCAGTTAGCGGTCATGCTAACTGAGGTATTAGTTTACCAAGAAATTAAAACTTCACCAGAAGTCATCTTGCATGCATTAAAGCAGGCCATTGACGCATTAGGCGAAGAACAAGCGAAAGTACGTATTCACTTACATCCTGATGACATAGCATTAATTACACAAAGTTATGGCGAACAAACTATTGCAGATAATCACTGGCAGTTAGTTGCAGAGCCGACCTTAGAACGTGGTGGTTGTGAAATTAAAACCCCGCAGTCGTCTTTGGATATGACAGTTAAAACTCGCGTCAAAGAAACGTTGGAAAACTTTTTGCATAGCAGTGGTATATAACATTTATTAGGCTCTTTATGAGTACTCACGCAATGACCCTTAGCGATCGTTTAAAACGCTACGAAAAACATATCAAATCCCCAAAACCAGCTGTTGCTGGTATTTTGACGCGTGTTGTTGGTTTAACACTCGAAGCGAAAGGGCTCAGAGCGCCGGTTGGTAGTCAATGTAAAATTGAGACGATAAATGGCTTTGTTGATGCAGAAGTGGTTGGCTTTAACGACCAAACTTTGTATTTAATGCCCAATGACCATATTTCTGGTGTGTTGCCTGGGGCACGAGTGATCCCACAGATGAATGAAACTGGTTTACCTGTGGGTATGAGTTTGCTTGGGCGTGTCGTTGATGGTCTTGGTCGTCCACTCGATGGTTTAGGGGCGATTAATGCTGAGCACCATCTTAAATTTGCTCAAAATTCCATAAACCCCCTTGCAAGACGTCCAATTAGCCAGCCTATGGATGTAGGTGTACGGGCTATCAACTCTGTTATTACCGTAGGTCAAGGCCAGCGTATGGGGCTATTTGCAGGCTCTGGTGTTGGTAAGTCAGTGCTACTTGGGATGATGACACGTGGCTCTGAGGCTGATGTGATTGTGGTCGGTTTGGTGGGTGAACGTGGCCGCGAGGTAAAAGAATTTATTGAAGAGATTTTAGGTGTTGAAGGTCGTAAACGTTCAGTTGTAGTAGCTGCTCCGGCCGATGCTTCACCATTAATGCGTTTAAAAGGTTGCGAAAGTGCAGTAACCATTGCTGAATATTTTCGTGATCAAGGTCTTAACGTATTGTTGTTACTGGACTCTGTTACCCGTTATGCCATGGCACAACGTGAAATCGCTTTAGCGGTTGGCGAGCCGCCTGCAACCAAAGGTTACCCGCCTTCAGTATTTGCTAAACTGCCTGCGCTGGTGGAGCGTGCTGGTAATGGTGGTGAAGGGCAAGGTGCGATTACGGCATTTTTCACCGTGCTCAGTGAGGGCGATGATATGCAAGACCCAATTGCAGACTCTGCCCGTGCTATTTTAGATGGTCACATTGTTTTATCTCGGGATTTAGCCGACAGTGGTCATTACCCGGCTATTGATATCGAAAAATCAATTTCACGTGTTATGCCACAGGTTGTTTCAGAAGCGCATATGCAGCAAGCGCGAGTGCTTAAGCAAGTGTATTCAATGTATCAACAGAACAAAGACATGATCACGTTAGGGGCCTATCAAAAAGGCACCGACCCTATGCTCGACCAAGCAATCAATATGATGCCGCGAGTCAATCAATTCCTTCAGCAAGGCATGAAAGACGTTATTAGTTATGATGATGGTCTGCAAGGTCTTGCGCAGTTATTAGGACAAGGCTAATGGCTAAAAGTAAACTTGATTTATTGTTAAAACTTGAGAGCGATAAAGAAGAATCGTTACGTATGGATTACTTAAAAGCGCAGCAGCACTTACAAAGTAATCAACAAAAACTGCAAGGGCTAAATAACTTTCGCATGGAGTATTCTCAGCAGTTACATTTGAAAGGGCGCTCAGGTTTGTCTAGCGCTGGGTTTAGCCAATACCATGCCTTTATTGCCAAAATAGAAGAAGCGATTCGCCAGCAAGCAAGCACTGTTAATACTGCAAAGCAAGTTGTTACGCAGCGCAAAGCCTTGTGGTTAAAACAGCAAGTGAAAGCAAAAGCGGTGGCAAAGTTAATTGAGAAACAAGCTGAAAAGCAAGCGATGCTAGTGGCAAAAGCGGAGCAAAAAATGTTGGACGAATTTGCTTCAAATCAGTTTTATCAACGTCAGCTTAAAAACGCACTTCTCTAAAATCCTAACCTTTTTAGGCATGTTAATTGCATTTACTTAATCAGAAGCATTAATTTTGGCACTTGCGGCGGCAAATTGCCTCTTTCTTTTTAGGTGAATTATGGCGATCAGTGATATCAATTTGCAGGTTAAAACTGAGCAAGGTACTGGTTTTTCTAGCAAAGAGACGGAGTCTTACGATACAGCTTCAGGGTTACGCTTTTTAACGTCATTAACAGAAGCAAGTGAAGCGGCAAATGCCCAAACAACCTCTCAATCTAAAAATGACAACGAGTATTCTCGTCTTGAAAAAAGTGAGCAAGAGTCTGAAGAGCTGACTGTCGATACAGACAATGACCACGAATCAGCCACAGCAGATGAAAGCGATAGCAAAAAGAATACGAATGAGACTGTAACAAAAGAGCAAGATGAGTCACAAACAGACTCAAGCCTAAATGAAGAAAACTCATTACTTTCGCAAATTAATGCAGCCCAAGCGATGAGTACACGGGTTAATAAACTTATTGAAGATAATGAGTTAGGCGATGATGTAACTGCTAAAAAGCCAGTCTCTGGTGATTCTGTTACTCCAATAATTCCATCACCAATGAACTCTATGTCTGATGCTGATAAGTCTGCTGGCAATTCTGATATCAACAATACTGCTGCGAGCGTATTACATAAATCAAAAGTTGCGACAGCTGTCGATAATCAGTTAAAAGCTGGTACTGAAATACCGCAGAAAGATGCAAAAACGTCTGATACTGATAGCCCATTAATCGATAAAAAACTGACTGTTTCTGCAGCTGATACGCCAAATACAGTGCCGCAACAGTCAGAATCAGCTAAAGAGACAAAAGCAAACCTCTCGGAAAAAAATAGCCTTAATAGTCTGTTAAAGGCTACGGGAGAGGCTGATGCTCAAAAACCAACATCAGCACAGCTCGCCGCTCAAAATAACCAAGCTAGTGTCGCAAGCTCAGTGGTTGCAGAAGTCACTAATGCCAAAACTGCTTCCTCTACTGAGCAAAACCTTGATTCACCTAAAGTTAACCAAGGGATAGAAAATTCTGTAACAGATAAATCAATTATCAGTTTGTTTGCTAAGGTGCAAAGCGGTGATGGTAAAGCTGTCAGTGAATTTGCAAAAGGTTTATCACTTACCCACGAGCAGCAACAACAGCTTGAACAACAAATTAATCAGTTAAAGACAGATCACAAGTTAGACTCAAAAGACGCTGAAACTATTAAAAACTTGCTTACAGAATTGATGAACAAAACTACACCGTTGCAAGTCACGCAAAATCAAGCCTCACAATTAACGGCTGATGAGTCGCAAATACAGCAAGATGTTAAGTTATCTGAGCAAAAAACAAGTGACTTTAAATTGCCTGTAGGTGTTGAAAAGCAACTGGCTGCATTGACAAAAGATGAGCAACAAGCGCTGTTGAACAAGGTTAATGCACAACTACAAACAGTCACAGCTGGTACTAGCCAATTTGAAAAACTAACAGCAGCTAAGGCTTGGCTTTCAGAGGCTGTTAACACTACCGAGAAAACAAATCTAACTACGCCGGTTACTTCAGCCAATGCAAGCGCGGTAGAGAATAGTAATACAACACCTACGCGAGCTGAAAAGTTAGCCCCTGCGGTAGGTAACGTAAATAATTCTGAAGAGTCATCAGCTGAGCAAGATATTAAGCTTAATGCTGAACGTTCGCAGGAGGTTAGTACCCCGCGAGTTACTCAGTTATTAAATCAGTTAACGTCGCCTGTGGCGACGTCGATTCAGCCAACAGCACATGATATTGCTCAGCATCATCATGAAAATGCAATAGATGCGCATATTATGCAGACGCAAACAACTCAGCAAGCACAGAGCAAGTCGGTGAGTGTAGATCCTGGGGTTATGCAAGCGATTAATATCATTAAAAGTGATGCCGCGAAAATGCTTCAGGAACGAGTCAGTGCTTTGTTAAATATTAATAATAAAGAAGCTGAAATCCGTCTTGATCCGCCTGAAATGGGCAGTATGCAAATACGTATCCGCAGTGACGCAGAGCAGGCACAAATAAACTTTGTAGTACAAAACCAGCAAGCTAAAGAAGCGCTTGAACAATCTATGCCGCGACTACGCGAAATGCTTGCTCAGCAGGGAATAGAGCTAGGTGAAAGTAGTATTCAGCAAGGTAGCCCTGAGCAGCAGGATGGAGAGCCTGGTCAAGGCCAGTTAGCTGGTAATCAGCACAATGAAGAGCAGCAACAAGAGGTAACAGCACAAAGTGCAGAAACTTCTCGACAACAATCTTCATCATCAATAGATTACTATGCATAAGTCCTGCTATTATAAGAAATAAAATAGTTACAATGAGTATATTTCCTAACTGTTGTAACGCTTAAGGAAGTGACAATGGCCGAAGAAGCAAATTTAGAAATAGAAGATACAGGTAAAGGTAAAAAGAAGCTCATAATTATCATTGCTGCGGTCGTTGTGATAGTGGCTGCTGCAGCAGGCTACTTTTTATTTATGGGTGGTGAAGAACCAGTAGAAAGTCTTGCCGACGAAACAACGGCAGCAGAAGCCGCGGCACCTTCAAGTTCTGCTGAAATTGGCTCTGCTTTGTATGTTGCTATGCCTCGTCCTTTTGTTTTCAATGTACCGGGCGCTAGTCGTGACCGTATTGTGCAAATTAAAGTGCAGCTTTTAGTACGTGGCGAAGTAAATGAAGAAACGGCTAAAAAGCATATTCCACTCATTGAAAGTACCTTATTAAGCGTACTGTCAACAACGACAGCGGATGAGCTAGGTACCAGTGAAGGTAAAGAGTCTGTTCGTGTTGCAGCACTTGAAAAAGTGCAATCTGCTTTAAATGATGTGGAAGGCAGCAAAGTGATCGAGCGGGTACTGTTTACCGGCTTTGTGATGCAATAAGGGGTCAGCGTGAGCGATTTATTATCTCAAGACGAAATTGATGCGCTCTTACATGGTGTTGATGAAGTCGATGAGGAAGATATTCACGAAGGTGATGACTTAGACAGTAATACACTGCAATATGATTTTTCTTCACAAGATCGTATCGTACGTGGTCGAATGCCGACGCTGGAAATCGTGAATGAACGTTTTGCGCGTCACATGCGCATTAGCTTATTCAATATGATGCGCCGCACCGCTGAAGTCTCGATTAACGGCGTACAAATGATCAAATTCGGTGAATATATTCATACCTTATTTGTTCCTACAAGCTTGAATATGGTGCGTTTTCGTCCGTTAAAAGGCACAGGGCTTATCACCATGGAAGCACGCTTGGTGTTTATTTTGGTGGATAACTTCTTTGGGGGTGATGGTCGTTACCATGCTAAAATTGAAGGCCGCGAATTTACCCCAACAGAACGCCGTATCGTGCAAATGCTGCTTAAAATTATCTTCGAAGATTATAAAGAAGCATGGGCGCCGGTAATGGATGTGTCGTTTGAGTATTTAGACTCAGAAGTAAACCCAGCCATGGCCAATATCGTTAGCCCAACAGAAGTGGTTGTTATCAGTTCATTTCACATTGAACTTGATGGCGGTGGTGGTGATTTTCACATCGCCTTGCCTTACTCAATGCTTGAACCTATCCGTGAATTACTTGATGCCGGTGTGCAATCAGATACAGAAGATACTGATTTACGCTGGAGTAAAGCACTGCGCGACGAAATTATGGATGTTGAGGTTGACTTATCAACACAGCTTCTCGAAATAGATTTAACGCTACAGCAGATTATGGAGCTTAAAGCGGGTGATATTATTCCGGTTGAAATGCCAGAGCATATCACTGTGTTTGTTGAAGAGTTACCGACATTTAGAGCAAAAATGGGCCGCTCTAGAGATAATGTTGCTCTACAAATTAGCGAAAAAATTAAACGCCCTGAATCAGTTAAGTCTGAGCTTCATGTGTTCACAAAAGGTGGCAAAAAACTGGATTCAGATGCAGAATTAGCAGAACTAGAAGAAGATCTACACCTTTCTGATGGTGTCGATTTAGACTGGTAGTCGATTTATAAGGTTAAATATAATGAGTGATGATCAAGATACAATGGACGAATGGGCTGCGGCCTTAGCCGAAGCTGAGGAAGCCGAAAATGCCACAAGTGATGCTTCTGTGGCAGAGCTTGATGAATTAAAAGATGAAAGGCATGAGCTCTCAAGTGACGAAAAACGAAAGCTTGATACCATCTTAGACATTCCGGTGACTATTTCGATGGAGGTCGGTCGTTCAAAAATCAATATTCGTAACTTATTGCAATTAAACCAAGGTTCTGTGGTTGAACTTGATCGGGTTGCAGGTGAACCGCTTGATGTGTTGGTTAATGGTACGCTAATTGCGCATGGTGAAGTGGTCGTTGTAAACGACAAGTTTGGTATTCGCTTAACGGATGTGATTAGCCAAGTAGAGCGTATTAAAAAGTTACGATGAACGCACTTATCGCTTTATCGAGTGCGTCGAGCACTGTGTTTCCAACGGCATCACCGACGGCAGATCTTCTGTCTATGGTGATGTCTTTGCTTTTGGTGTTGGTTGTTATTATTGGATTAGCCTTTTTTGTAAAAAAGCTTAATCCGAATCTCGCTAACAGTGATGAGTTTAAAGTTGTCCGAAGTTTACCGTTAGGCTCACGTGAGCGATTAATGGTAATTGAAATAGATAACGCTCAACACTTAATTGGTGTGACACCTCACAGTATTAATTACTTACATAAGCTTGAAACACCCTTAAAAGAAAAAGAATTGCCAGAACTAGCAAAACGATTTGGCAAACTATTAAACCCACAATCACCTTCTAATAAAAAGAATTAACGCTATGATCAAGTGGCTCGTTATTTTAGCAAGTGTGTTGTTTTTACCTTCCGTCAATGCAGAAGGTGTCGAAGCGCTCACTATCACCACTAACCCTGATGGCTCGCAAGATTACTCGGTAACGCTGCAAGTGTTAGCGATTATGACTGCGCTGAGCTTCATTCCTGCCGCAGTCATCATGATGACCTCATTTACACGTATCATAGTTGTACTTGCTATTTTGCGTCAGGCTATTGGTTTACAACAAACTCCATCGAATCAGATATTGCTTGGTATGTCACTGTTCTTAAGTATTTTTATAATGGCTCCTATCTATCAGCAGGTAAACGAACGTGCAATTGAGCCTTATTTAAATGAACAGGTTACTTCTACACAAGCATTGGAGCTTGCAAAAGAGCCAATGAAAGCTTTTATGCTCTCGCAAGTTCGCATAAAAGATTTAGAAACCTTCGCAAAAATTGCCGGCTACGATAAATTAGATTCACCAGAAGATACCCCGCTAATTGTTTTAATTCCTGCGTTTGTTACCAGCGAATTGCAAACGGCCTTTATCATTGGTTTTATGTTCTTCATCCCGTTTTTGATAGTTGATTTAGTTGTCGCCTCGGTATTAATGGCCATGGGTATGATGATGCTCTCACCTATGATTGTGTCCTTACCCTTTAAGATTATGCTGTTTGTGCTAGTAGATGGTTGGAGCCTTGTGATGGGCACATTGGCGAAGAGCTTTGGGCTTGGGGTGTAGCCATGCAATTACAAGCACATAATTAGGTAGGAGAGACAAAATGGAACCAGAAATTTTTGTCGATATACTCAGTGACGCGCTGTTTTTAGTCATAAAGTTAGTGTCAGCAATCGTGGTGCCAGGCTTATTAGTTGGTCTTGTAGTGGCAGTTTTCCAAGCGGCAACATCAATCAATGAGCAAACCTTAAGCTTCTTACCGCGTTTGTTAATTACCATAAGTGCACTTATTATCGGGGGCCATTGGTTTACTCAAGAGCTTATGGATTACTTTACGCGTTTAGTGATGTCGATACCGGAGATTGCAGGCTAAATGGAGTTTCCATTTGCAGTCATAATTCAATGGCTCAGTGATTTTCTACTGCCGTTGGTCCGCATAAGCTCAATGATCATGATTATGGCTGGTCTTGGCGCGAAAAACGTTCCCACACGAATTAAACTAGGTTTAGCTATTGTAGTAACGTTTGTTGCTGTACCTATGTTGCCGCAGGCAAGCTTTAATAATCTTTTCTCATTTGAAATGATATTAGTCGTGATACAGCAAATGCTGATTGGTGTTGCGATTGGCTTTGCTTCAGTCTTACTGCTCAATACCTTTGTTCTTGCCGGACAAATACTAGCAATGCAAACCGGTCTTGGTTTTGCGTCGGTCGTTGACCCGTCAAACGGTATGAATGTTCCAGCAGTGGGCCAGTTTTATCTCATTTTGGCTACTTTGCTGTTCTTTGTGTTTAACGGTCATTTGATGATGATTCAAATGGTTATTCATAGCTTTGAGGTATTGCCAATCGATGGTAATTGGTGGGCAGTGGATCATTACTGGGATATCGTTACTTGGGGCGGTTGGATGTTTACCACAGCCTTAGTACTTGCCTTGGCACCACTAACAGCTATGCTGGTTATTAACATGTCGTTTGGTGTAATGACCCGTGCAGCACCGCAACTTAATATCTTTTCTATAGGTTTCCCGTTTACTCTTGTTGCTGGGCTTGTGATTATTTGGGCAACGCTTGGTAACTTTATGACTCAGTTTGAGTTTCAGTGGTTAAAAATGGTTGAGTTAATGTGCAGCCTTGTTGGTTGTACACCTTAGGAGCGAGCCATGGCTGAAGATTCAGGTCAAGAAAAAACCGAAGAACCCACCGGGAAAAAAATAGAAGATGCCAAGAAAAAAGGCCAAGTAGCGCGCTCAAAAGAGCTCGGCACTATGTTTGTACTTATTTTCTCAGCAATTTCGTTACTAATTTATGGTCCTGAAATCGGCAAAGGTTTGTACAACATTATGGGCCGATTATTGAGCCTGAATCGCAATGAAACCTACGACACAACTAAAATGTTCTCTGTGTGGGGAATTGTTGCTGATGCGTTGATTTTCCCTATGGCGATGTTCGTTTTTATCATTGTCATTGCTGGTTTTATAGGAAATACCTTGCTAGGCGGATTTAATTTTAGCTGGGAAGCCGCAGCACCAAAAGCGAGTAAAATGTCGCCTGCGAAAGGTATTAAACGTATGCTTGGCCCTCAAGCTGGCGTAGAGCTTGTTAAATCCATTTTGAAGTTTGCAGTGGTTGCAGGCTTTGCGGTGTTTTTAATTAATACCTTTTTTGATGAAATACTTCATTTGAGCCAAGAAAGCGCACCCAGTAATTTTATTCATGCGCTTGAGATCCTCTCTTGGATGTTTTTAGGATTGACCTGCACATTGATAATCATCGCAGCGATTGATGCTCCATATCAAAGCCACAAGCATCATAAAGAGCTGAAAATGACCCTACAAGAAGTAAAAGACGAATACAAAAACTCAGAGGGTGACCCACAAATTAAAGCGCGTATTCGCCGTACACAGCGTGAAATGTCGCAAAGGCGCATGATGCAAGATGTCCCCGATGCCGATGTTATTGTTACCAACCCGACTCATTACTCTGTGGCGCTAAAATATGATACAGCCAAAGCCGGAGCGCCTATTGTGCTTGCTAAAGGGGTTGATGAACTTGCTATGCAAATTCGTAAGGTTGGTAAAGGAAACGATGTGCCTATTGTTGAGTCTCCAATGCTTACTCGTGCGCTTTATCACACCACCGATGTGGGCCAGCAAATTCCGGATCAGCTGTTCACTGCAGTTGCTCAGGTTCTCGCTTATGTATTCCAGTTAAAACGCTTCCAAAAAGGGCGTGGTAAACGGCCTGTTCCACTCGACAAAAAGTTACCGATTCCAGATGGTTACAAATATTAATTCCTAGCCATATAACTTGGAATAGTTATTGCAAATTCCGTGTAGTGTCAATTTTTTGAAATTGTTGAATTATGGAATTTAAAGCGGTATTACAACAACTTAACAGAGATAAAAAAGAATATGCTAAGGGTGTCGGTACGCCACTGCTGGTACTTGCAGCCTTGGGTATGGTTATTTTACCCCTGCCTCCATTTCTTTTAGATATTCTTTTTTCGTTTAATATCGCGTTAGCTCTAGTGGTGTTACTTGTTACTGTGTACACCATGAAACCGCTTGAGTTTGGTATGTTCCCAGCGGTACTTCTGATTGCAACCATCATGCGCTTAGCACTGAATGTAGCCAGTACCCGTGTGGTATTGCTTGAAGGTCATAATGGTGGGGACGCTGCGGGTAAAGTAATCGAGGCCTTTGGCTCGGTGGTTATCGGTGGTAACTATGCGGTTGGTTTAGTCGTCTTCCTTATTCTTATCATCATTAACTTTGTGGTTATCACTAAAGGTGCTGGCCGTATTTCTGAAGTGTCAGCTCGTTTCACCCTTGACGCAATGCCAGGTAAACAAATGGCAATTGATGCTGACTTAAACGCTGGTTTCATTAGTGCTGAACAAGCCCGTGAACGCCGTGAAGAAGTAACTCGCGAAGCCGATTTCTATGGCTCGATGGATGGTGCGAGTAAATTCGTAAAAGGTGATGCGATTGCTGGTATTGTCATCTTGGTTATTAACATTGTTGGTGGTTTATTTGTTGGTATGATCCAGCATGATCTTACTTTTGGTCGAGCAATGGAAGTTTACACTCTTCTAACCATTGGTGATGGTCTTGTTGCGCAATTACCTTCGCTATTATTATCAATCGGCACCGCGATTGTTGTAACCCGTCAAAATGAATCGCACAACATGGGCGATCAGTTTAAAACGCAATTGGGTAATGAAAAATCGTTATTCATTGCCTCTGGTATCCTAATCATTATGGGCTTAGTACCGGGCATGCCACATATTGCATTTTTAAGCTTAGGTGCATTGTTAGGTTATTTAGCGTATTACACGCAACAGCAAAAACTTAAAGCTGCAGCTGAGAAAGCAGAGCAAGAAGCTAATGGCGGTGCACCGGGTACGGGTGTTGCTAACAAACAAGAACAAAAAGAACTTGGCTGGGATGATGTACAGCAAGTTGATGTGATTGGTTTAGAAGTAGGTTATCGCTTAATTCCACTTGTTGACCAATCTCAAGGTGGTGAACTGTTAAATCGTATCAAAGGTGTGCGTAAAAAGCTGTCTCAGGAGCTTGGCTTCTTGGTGCCTCCTGTGCACATTCGCGATAACTTAGAACTTGACCCTAACGCTTACAGAATCACGATGATGGGTGTTTCAAGCGGCGAGGGCGAGCTTAAGCATGGCGATGAGCTCGCGATCAATCCTGGTCAAGTATTTGGCCCAATCAAAGGCGTGGCTACTAA
Source organism: Pseudoalteromonas sp. OFAV1 (assembly GCF_021532595.1). Classification (NCBI taxonomy): domain Bacteria; kingdom Pseudomonadati; phylum Pseudomonadota; class Gammaproteobacteria; order Alteromonadales; family Pseudoalteromonadaceae; genus Pseudoalteromonas; species Pseudoalteromonas sp. OFAV1. The sequence continues at coordinate 197,690 of NZ_JAKGBG010000003.1, read as the reverse complement.
AGACCCTGCATTTGGTTTAGATGCGGTATGGATCAAACCAGATCAAAAAGATGAAGCGCAATCATTAGGCTACACCGTAGTCGACTCAGCAACTGTTGTTGCGACTCATATTAGTCAGTTACTTACTAACAGTGCAGCGTTACTACTTGGCCATGAAGAAGTGCAAAACTTATTAGATATGTTAGCGAAGAGTCATCCTCGTTTGGTTGAAGGACTGGTTCCTGACGTATTACCACTCACAACAATCGTAAAAGTGCTACAAAATTTACTAAACGAAGGGGTGGCAATTCGCGATATGCGCTCAATTGTACAGACCCTTGTTGAATATGGCCCACGTAGCCAAGACCCTGATGTACTAACGGCTGCAGTGCGAATTTCACTGCGCAGACTAATTGTTCAAGACGCCGTTGGTATGTCTTCAGAAATCCCTGTCATAACCTTGGCGCCTGAGTTGGAACAGATGTTGCATCAGTCACTTCAGAATGCAGGTGACGAAGGTGCCGGAATTGAGCCAGGCCTTGCAGAGCGACTTCAACAATCATTGAACGAAGCGCATCAAAACCAAGAAATGGCCGGTGAACCTTCGATACTGTTAACGTCAGGAATGTTACGTACTGTGTTATCTCGCTTCGTTAAGTACACCATCCCAGGTTTAAGGGTGATGTCTTACCAAGAGGTACCAGACGAAAGACAGATTAAGATTGTCAGCTCAGTAGGCCAACAATAGGATAGTAAAGGGGTTGAACCATGAAAATTAAACGTTTTTTTGCCAAAGATATGCGTACAGCACTCAAGGAAGTGAAAGACGAGTTAGGTGTTGATGCGGTAATTATGTCAAACAAAAAGCTAGCCAACGGCGTTGAAATCGTTGCAGCTGTTGATTATGACAAAGCAGCCCCGAAAGCAGAAGCAAACCCAGCGCCAGTGCAATCAGCACCTGCGCCACAGCATAACTTCGTCAAACCTGAGCCAATGCGTGCCAAGCCTGAGCCGCAAGCAAAAGTTGCCGATAGCTTACAAGCGTTACTAGAGCGTCAAGCCCCACGCCCTCGTTCGCCAGAGCTGGCGTCAATGTTCAGTCAGTCAGGTATTGATACGAGTGAACACTATCAACCTAAAGAGCAAAGTTATGATCAACCTCGTCCTGAATATGCTCCAAAACCACGCTATCAAGAGCAAGCTGCTCCACGTATGCAAACACAAGCGCACAGTTTAGGTTTTGATGATGACTTAGACTCAGGGTTTGATGATCTTGATACACCTACAGAGCGCAAACAAGCAGCGCCGGCAAACCAATCTGAAATTGCGACAATGCGCGAAGAAATGAATGCCATTCGTCAATTACTTGAACATCAAGTATCAGGCTTAATGCAACAAGATATGGCGCGTCGCGATCCGACTCGTGCGTGTATGATTGACCGTTTAGCTGGTATGGGTATTGAGCGTGACGTTGCAGAGCAAATGGCCTGTTTTATTCCTGACGATGTATCACGTCAACAAGCTTGGCAAGCACTTCTGCAAATGGTTGAAAACCAAATGCATACAACGAATAACGAAATCCTGCGTCAAGGTGGTGTATTCGCTTTAGTTGGCCCTACAGGTGTTGGTAAAACAACCACTGTTGCAAAACTCGCAGCACTTGGTGCACAAAAATATGGTGCCGATAAAGTGGCGCTTATCACGACTGATACTTACCGTATTGGTGCCTACGAGCAACTTGCAACTTATGGCCGTATTATTGGTTGTGGTGTGAAGCAAGTAAAAGATGCCAATGAATTGGCTGAAGTGCTATACCATTTACGAAATAAGCGTCTAGTATTAATAGACACTGCAGGTATGAGCCAACGTGATTTACGCTTAACTGAGCAACTTAATACCTTAATGCGTAATCAGCGAGTTGATATTCGTAGTTATTTAGTGTTGAGTGCTACAGCACAAATTAATGTGCTACAAGAAACCGTAAGACACTTTAAAAAGGTTCAGCTAAGTGGCTGTATCTTCACTAAATTGGATGAATCGTTGAGTTTAGGTGAGATTATTAGCATAGCGATTCAAAATCGCCTGCCAATAGGGTATCTTACTAATGGTCAGCGTGTTCCAGAAGATATTCGCGTAGCGAATGCTGAAAAACTAGTGAAAAAAGCTGAACAATTGTATTTAAAACGAGCAAAAGCACAACATTCACGACGTCAAGCAGTAGCGTCGAACACAGTAGGGATGTATGATTAACACAGTATTAGATCAAGCAAGCGGCCTGCGCAAAATGAATCAAAATAATAATAGTGGCGTTAAAGTTATCGCTGTTACTGGCGGCAAAGGTGGTGTGGGCAAAACGAATGTATCACTCAACACTGCAATTGCATTAGGTCAGCAAGGAAACCGCGTATTAGTATTGGATGCCGATTTAGGATTGGCAAACTGCGACGTGATGCTTGGTTTACGTGTTGAACGTAATTTATCTCATGTTTTATCTGGCGAATGTGAGCTTGATGAAATTCTTGTAGAAGGCCCTGCTGGTATTAAAATTGTGCCAGCAACGTCTGGCTCGCAAAGCATGGTGGAGTTAACTCCTTCTGAGCATGCAGGCCTTATTCGCGCTTTTAGCGAATTAAACACCGAGTTTGATATTTTAATTGTCGATACCGCCGCAGGTATTTCGGACATGGTATTAAGCTTTTCACGTGCAGCACAAGATGTCGTTGTGGTTGTATGTGATGAACCTACCTCAATTACAGATGCCTACGCGCTTATTAAAGTGTTAAGCCGAGAGCATGGTGTATATAAATTTAAAATTGTTGCCAACATGGTGCGTAGCATGCGTGAAGGGCAAGAATTATTTGCTAAACTTTCAAAAGTAACGGATCGTTTTTTAGATGTTTCTATGGAATTAGTCGCAACGATTCCCTATGACGAAAATATGCGTAAATCTACGCGACGTCAAAAGGTTATCGTTGAGTTATTTCCAAACTCACCAGCAGCGGTGGCGTTTAAAACATTAGCAACGAAAGCAGTTAAGTGGCCGATCCCTAACCAACCGTCTGGTCACTTAGAATTTTTTATTGAGAAACTAGTAAACGGCTAACTATGACAACATCGGTGAATAAAGCGATGGGATATCAATCAGCACAGAATTTAAATGCGATTGTTGAAAAGCACGCCTCTTTAGTCAAAAAAGTGGCGTGTCATTTGATTGCTCGTTTACCTGCTAGTGTTCAGCTCGATGATTTAATTCAGTCAGGCATGATCGGCCTTATTGAGGCGTCAAAAAACTTCGACGCTAGTAAAGGTGCAAGTTTTGAAACCTTTGCAGGTATCAGAATTCGCGGTGCAATGCTTGATGAAATCCGTCGAGGCGATTGGGCACCACGCTCTGTGCATCGAAATGCACGTCTAGTCGCAGAAACAATTGCTGAATTAGAAAGTACCCTAAACCGCGAGCCCAAAGACACAGAAGTTGCTGAAAAACTTGATATTACACTAGATGAGTACCATCATATTCTACATGACGTTAATTCTAGTAAAGTATTAGGTATCGAGGATTTAGGTGTTGATGAAGACGTAATAACACCAATGGGTCATGATTTAGCACTAGACAAACCGTTTAATAACGTTAAAAATGAGCGGTTTAACCAGTCTCTATTAACGGCTATCCAATCGTTACCAGAAAGAGATGCCCTTGTTTTGTCTTTGTATTACAACGATGAAATGAACTTGAAAGAAATAGGACACATACTCGATGTTAGCGAGTCGCGTGTGAGTCAAATACATGGTCAGGCGATGATTAAGCTCAAAGCAAAAATCAATGACTGGATTAATTAGTAGTAAGTAAATATAGGTTCAAACCTCACCGGAGGATGTTTTGGATAAAAACATGAAGATTCTTGTTGTTGACGATTTTTCTACAATGAGACGTATCATTAAAAATCTATTAAGGGATTTAGGTTTTACCAATGTGCAGGAAGCTGATGATGGTTCAACAGCATTACCAATGCTACAAAATCAAGAATTTGATTTTGTTGTAACAGATTGGAATATGCCTGGCATGCAAGGTATTGACTTGTTACGTGCTATACGTGCCGATGATAGCCTTAAACACATTCCTGTTTTAATGGTAACAGCTGAAGCGAAAAAAGAACAAATTGTTGCTGCTGCTCAAGCAGGTGTTAATGGCTACATTGTTAAACCATTTACTGCTGCGACACTTAAAACCAAATTGGAAAAAGTGTTTGAACGTTTAGGTTAATCTAAGGGGAGAGGCTTATGTCAGCACCTGCTGCGCCTCATATAAGTTTAGAGCAAGCTCGTCAACTTGTTGAGTATCTTGAAAAAGGTGAACAAGAAAAGGCAGATAAGCTAATTCTTGAAGCCGCATCAAAAGAACAATCAGAGTTGTTTGCCGAAGTCGGTAAATTGACGCGTCAACTGCATGAAGCGTTAAAGAACTTTGATCTTGATACTCGTCTCGCCGATTTAACTACCGATGCGATACCCGACGCTAAACAGCGATTAAACTATGTCATGGAAATGACAGAAAATGCAGCAAATAAAACCATGGATGCTGTTGAGGCAAGTTTACCTATTGCACAACAACTTGCTGATGAAATTGCAACAATCAAGCCCACGTGGGATCGATTGATGAACCGAGAAATTGAGCTTGGTGAGTTTAAAACCTTATGCCATAGCTTAGATAAGTTCATGAACAACTCTCATGCTAAAACTGATGAATTACAAGGCTTGATGACCAATGTGCTTATGGCACAAGACTACCAAGATTTAACTGGTCAGGTAATTCGCCGTGTTATTGAACTAGTACGAGAAGTTGAAGACAGTTTAATTAATCTCTTAACTGTATTCGGCAGTCAAGAAGATGGTCAGCAAAAACAAGAAAAACAGGCCACAGAACAAGCACCTGCAACAAGCGATACGCTAGCAGGTCCTGAAGGGCCAATTATTGATGCAGAGTCACGTGATGATGTTGTCTCAGGACAAGATGAAGTTGATGACCTATTATCAAGTTTGGGCTTCTAAGAGGAGAGTAACTGCATGAGCTTTGAAGTCGATGAAGATATTTTACAGGATTTCCTTGTTGAAGCAGGGGAAATTCTAGAGCTTTTGTCAGAACAATTGGTTCAGCTTGAGAACAACCCAGAAGACAAAGACTTACTTAACGCAATTTTTAGAGGTTTCCACACTGTAAAAGGTGGGGCAGGTTTCTTGAGTATGACAGAGCTTGTTGACGCTTGTCATGGTGCAGAAAATGTCTTCGATTTACTTCGCCAAGGTGTGCGTAGTGTAACACCTGAATTAATGGATGTTATTCTTCAAGCTCTTGATACCATCAACGAAATGTTCTCAACTATTCAAAATCGTGAGCAACCAGAGCCTGCCGATCCTGCTCTACTTGATGTACTTCATAAGTTAAGTCAGCCACCAACAGCAGAAGAGCTTGCAGGAGAAGACACAAGTGTTATTGAAGACACAACCCCTGCACCTGAAGAGCCAGTAGTAGAAGAACCTGTTGTTGATACCACTGATGTAACAGCCGACATAAACACTGATAATATTGATGAAAGCGACCCGTTTGCTTTTGATATGCTATTTGATGGTGGTGGTTTAGCCCAAGAGAGTGCTTCACAGAATATTGATGAAATCACTGAAGACGAATTTGAAAGTTTACTTGATGAGTTACATGGTAAAGGTCAAGGACCTGCAGCTGCAACTCTCGATTCAAGCAGCAATGATAGTGATGACATTACCGACGATGAGTTTGATAGCTTATTAGACGAACTTCATGGTGTGGGAAGTTTTGGTGAAGTTAAACAACCCGATACCCCTCAACCTGAAGCTCCAAAACCTGCTGTTCCTAGCACCACCAGTGTAAGTAGTGATGGTGATGACGAGATCAGTGATGATGAATTTGAAGCATTACTTGACGAATTACATGGCAAAGGGAGTGCACCAAAGTCACTTGAAAGCACCCCAACAGCCGCACCGAACGTAGAGCCAAAGAAACCAACGCAAGCAGAGAAACCTGTTGCTAAAGCTGCGCCACAACAAGCTGCACCGAGTAAACCAGCAGCACCAAGTAAAGCGACTCCTGCACCAGCTAAAGCGCCTGAGTCTGCTGCTGCACCGAAAAAAGCGCCGCCACCTCAGGCCGAAACCACTGTACGTGTTGATACAAAACGCCTAGATGAAATTATGAACATGGTGGGCGAGCTTGTATTAGTGCGCAATCGATTAGTGAGCCTTGCTAATAACACAAACAGTGAGTCAATGGGCAAAGCTATTTCAAACCTTGATGTGGTTACAGCAGACTTGCAAGGTGCGGTTATGAAAACCCGCATGCAACCAATTAAAAAGGTATTTGGTCGCTTCCCTCGCGTAGTACGAGACTTAGCACGTAGCTTGAAAAAAGATATTAATCTGCAGCTGGTTGGTGAAGAAACAGATTTAGATAAAAACCTTGTAGAAGCGTTAGCAGATCCATTGGTGCACTTAGTGCGTAACTCTGTTGACCATGGTATTGAAATGCCAGAAGTGCGTGAAGCTGCGGGTAAACCTCGCACAGGTACTGTTACTTTATCGGCATCTCAAGAAGGTGACCATATCTTACTGACCATTCGTGATGATGGTGCAGGTATGGATGCTGAAAAGCTGAAGAAAATAGCGATTAGCAAAGGGGTTATTGACCATGATCAAGCAAGTCGTTTATCTGACACCGAGGCTTATAATCTAATTTTTGCACCGGGTTTCTCAACGAAAGAAGAGATCTCTGACATTTCAGGCCGTGGTGTAGGCATGGATGTAGTAAAAACGAAGATCACCCAGCTTAATGGCTCGGTTAATATCCAATCAGAATTGGGAGTAGGTACTGCGCTTGAAATCAAGGTGCCATTAACACTGGCTATCTTACCGACCCTTATGGTTGTGGTTGGTGAGCAAACTTTCGCATTACCACTTGCAGGTGTTAGCGAAATTTTCCATCTTGATTTAACTAAAACTAACGTTGTTGATGGTCAGCTAACAATTATTGTGCGTAAAAAAGCGATTCCGCTTTTCTATTTACAACACTGGTTAGTGAAAGGAGCCAACCGCCAAGAGCGAAAAGCAGAAGGTCACGTGGTGATTGTGCAAATTGGTACCAAGCAAGTAGGGTTTGTTGTTGACTCATTGATTGGTCAAGAAGAGGTCGTAATTAAACCTCTTGATGCATTACTTCAAGGTACACCTGGTATGGCTGGTGCAACAATCACATCAGATGGTGGCATTGCGTTAATTTTAGATGTACCGAGTATGCTCAAGCACTACGTTGGCTAATAAGAAATAGTAATTTGCAGCCAATAGGCTGCATTAAATACGATAAATAACAAGAGAGTGCCAATGGCAGTCAAAGTATTAGTTGTTGATGATTCAAGCTTTTTTCGCCGTAGAGTGAGCGAAATATTAGAGCAAGACAGCAATATTCAGGTAATAGGGTTTGCAGTAAATGGGCGCGAAGCGGTTGATAAGGCCCGAGAACTAAAGCCTGATGTAATTACCATGGATGTGGAAATGCCTGTACTTGATGGCATAAGTGCCGTTAAAGAAATTATGGCAGCCACACCCACGCCTATTTTAATGTTTTCATCGCTTACTCGTGATGGTGCAACAGCCACTCTTGATGCATTAGATGCCGGTGCGCTTGATTTCTTACCAAAGAAATTTGAAGACATTGCACGTAATAATGAAGATGCAATTGCATTATTACAAAATAAAGTAAAAGAGATTGGCCGTCGTAGAATCTCTCGATTTACCCGCCCAGCACCTGTTGTAAGACCGTCAACTTCTACCAGTTCACGCAGCAGCGGTATTGTACAGCCAGATCGCAGTTTTAGTCGTTCAACACCGACTGCGGGCTCTTCATCGCCATCTGCAGCAAGTAACATTCGGGCTTCTGGTAAACAATATCAGTTGGTCGCAATTGGTACGTCAACGGGTGGCCCTGTGGCATTGCAAACTATTTTGACGCAATTACCTGCTAATTTTCCGCATCCTATTTTACTTATCCAACATATGCCTGCGGCGTTTACTCCGGCATTTGCAGCACGGCTAAACGGCTTGTGTAAAATTAACGTAAAAGAAGCACAGCAAGGCGATAAACTGGTTGCTGGCACAGCTTATTTAGCTCCGGGCGGTCAGCAAATGCTGGTAGAAGGACGTGGCAGCTCACGTACGCTACGCGTGTTTGAAGACGGTAGTCCTCGTATTACTTATAAACCAAGTGTAGATGTTACTTTTGCCAGTGCAGCCAAAGCGTACGGGGCAGATGTATTAGCTGTCGTGTTAACGGGAATGGGGGCTGATGGCCGAGATGGTGCCCGCATGCTCAAGCAAGCAGGTGCGACAATTTGGGCTCAAGACGAAAAAACGAGTGTCGTATATGGTATGCCTCAAGCTGTTGCTAATGCAGGCCTTGCCAGTGAAAGTCTTGCATTAAATGATGTTGCGGCTCGTTTAACGCGAGAGACTGGCTGTGGATAAGCTTTCCTTTCTTGGTTTAATCGTTGCTGTCAGCGCAATTGCCTTTGGTTATGCGCTAGAAGGAGGAGTGGTAACAGCCTTATTCAACGGGCCTGCGCTAGTTATCGTACTTGGCGGTACCTTAGGTGCGGTGATGCTCCAAACCCCAGGCAGTGTTTTTGCAAAAACACTTAAAATTAGTCATTGGGTTTTTTTTCCTCCATATCATGATATCGACGCCGCCATTGAGCAAGTAAAACGCTGGTCACATAAAGCGAGGCAAGAGGGCTATTTATCATTAGAGTCTGAAGCACTTGCTCATTCAGACCCCTACGCGGCAAAAGGGTTGAACTTATTAGTCGACGGTATTGATGAGAATAGACTTAGAGATACGCTAGAAATCGACTTAATGCTTGAACGTGAGCGCTTGCTTGAAGTTAGCAGAGTGTATGAAGCGATGGGGGGTTACAGCCCGACAATCGGTATTTTAGGTGCCGTATTAGGCCTAATACAAGCAATGCAATTTATTACTGATCCTGAAAAACTAGGTGCTGGTGTAGCAACCGCCTTTATCGCTACCATTTATGGTGTTGGCTTAGCAAATCTGTTGTTTTTACCTATGGCGAACAAGCTGAAGCAGCAAATTGAACAAAAAATGCTTTATCATGAGTTACTTGCTGAAGGTATTATTGCAATCTCTCAAGGCGAAAGCCCACTAAATATTGAACTTAAACTTGAGGCGTACCGTGTTGATCGCCCAAGTTTAGTTGACGAGTAATATCATGTTGCGCCGTCGCTTGCGTCAAAACACTCAAAAAAGTCAGCATACTGAACGTTGGTTGGTTTCATACGCAGATTATATGACTATTATGTTTGCGTTTTTTGTGGTGATGTACGCGATCGCAATTAGTAAAAATGAAGATTTCCAAATCCTCTCAGATTCTCTTGAACAAGTTTTTGAAAAATCAGCCCGTCAGCAGCAGCAAGTTGGAACAGGTGTCAACGGCACGGGTATTTTGACTGACCGAGTCAGTCCCGAAAATGATATTTTATACGGAGAAAGCATCCGTAAAGATGAACAAGGCCCAGAGCTACTTGATGGGCAAAGTGAGACCAGTAATATTGATAAGAAGCACCTAGGTAAACCACTCGATAGCCTTCTTACCAAGTTACAGTCTGCACTGATAGATGAAATTCGCGATGGTGAGGCAAGTCTTGAGTTACATCAAGATTGGCTAATTATAGAATTGAGTTCGGGTATGCTGTTCTCTTCTGGAAGTGCGGTGGCTCAGCAACGAGCCAAGCAAGTTGTAAGCTTAGTCAAAGATATAATTGCCCCTGTAGATAACTATATTCGTGTACGTGGTTATACCGATAACGAAGGTATTCGCAATGAAATGTTTCGTTCTAACTGGGAATTGTCGGTTGCACGTGCCACTTCTGTGCTAGTTGAACTTGAAAACTTAGGTATCAACCCTGCACGTATGGCGATTGAAGGCTACGGACAATATTCACCGTTTGCGAGTAACGATACAGAACAAGGCCGAGCTGAAAACCGTAAAGTGGTGGTTGCGCTTTCTAAATATGGTTTACCACCAGAACCGACAACCCCTAGTGATGAAGACACTGAAAAGCCGCAGCAACAAGCTCCTGAAATTGAGTTGCCAAGCAATGATAACACCATTAAAGTGATTCAATTACCTCATGGTGGCATTCGAATAACCACGCGCAATGAACAATAATAAGGTGTGATGTGAAAGTTTGGACAGTAGCAAATCAAAAAGGTGGCGTAGGGAAAACAACAACAGCTGTCAGCCTTGCGGGTATTCTTGCATTACAAGGTAAGCGTGTTTTACTTATTGATACCGATCCACATGCATCTTTAACTTATTATTTTGGTATTGATTCTGAAGAGCTTGAGGTTAGCGTGTATGATATTTTTGCACGCGGCAACAGCATGGCAAGTGAAGAAATTTTGCAAGCGTTATGCCCTTCAACATTAGAAAACCTTGATATTTTACCTGCCACTATGGCAATTGCGACACTTGATAGAAGCATGGGTAATAAGAATGGTATGGGCTTAATTCTTAAGAAAGCGCTGGCAAAAATTAGTGACCATTATGACTATGCAATTATTGACTGCCCACCAGTACTAGGGGTGTTGATGGTTAACGCCTTGGCAGCCAGTGAGCGTATTTTGGTGCCAGTACAGACTGAGTTTTTGGCTCTTAAAGGCCTTGACCGAATGATGCGGACGATGGAATTAATGCAAACATCGCAGTCAAAGCAGTATCAATATACTATTATTCCTACAATGTACGACAAACGGACTAAAGCATCACTTGAAGCGTATAAAACTCTGCAGGATAATTACAAAGACAAAGTATGGTCGGGTGTTGTCCCAGTCGATACAAAATTTAGAGATGCTAGTTTAGCACAACAAGTGCCGATTCAATTTTGCCCTCGTTCTCGAGGTGTATTTGCCTATCGCGCCTTGCTTGATTATTTAGTTGCACAAGGTTAATGATGAGTAAGCATTTATTTGCTAATGAAAAAGTGATGACCCAATATTTGGGTGCTTTGCTGTGTGAAGATGAACCTAGCGAGCAGAATCTTGAACCCGTAGCTAAATTACTCGAGCAGGTTAATGAGCCTGAACAAAAGCAAGAAGAAAAGATTACCTCCACAGTAATTGCTGCTGAACCGCCTTTACCGAGTGTTGAGTCAACTAAAGAGCTTGAGAAAACCGAGAACCAAGCTAATATCAAAGATATAGTTGCAGAATCTAATGCAGATATTATTGCTAAGACATCGTCTGAGCGCCAAGAAGATTACTTTGATGGCGAGTTTCAGGCACTGTTTTTTGAAGTTGCAGGTTTAACCTTAGCAGTACCACTAAAAGCATTAGGGGGAATTCATCAACTGACAGAGGTTAACCAATTGTTTGGTAAACCAAAATGGTTTAAAGGCGTAATGCTTAACCGAGATGAAAAGCTCAATGTTGTTGATACTGCACGTTGGGTTATGCCAGAAAAATATGATGAAAGATTAGAACAAGCATTAAATTATCAGTATTTAATCACTTTAGGTGATAGTCAATGGGGATTATTGGCAGAAAAGCTCGTAAATAATATTACGCTTCAAAAAGAAGATGTAAAATGGCGAGCAAAATCAGGTAAGCGGCCATGGTTAGCCGGTGTTATCAAAGAGAAAATGTGCGCCTTGATTGACGTTGAAAATTTATATCAATTGCTAGAGCAGGGCTTAGACAGCCGTGAGCAGTAACTATTTTTACGGAGTAATAGCATGAGTGAAGAAAGACTACTGTCAGCTAATAAAAATGCTGATAGCAACGATGAAGTGTTACAGTGGGTAACCTTTAAGCTTGAAGAAGAAACGTACGGCATTAACGTAATGCAAGTACAAGAGGTGCTTCGCTATACCGAGATTGCTCCTGTTCCAGGCGCACCTTCGTATGTGTTGGGTATTATTAACCTTCGCGGTAATGTTGTAACAGTGATCGACACCCGTGCACGTTTTGGTTTGATGGGCGCAGAAGTTACCGACAACTCACGTATTGTCATCATCGAAGCTGAAAAACAAGTTATTGGTATTTTAGTTGATAGTGTCGCTGAAGTGGTTTACTTACGCAGCTCAGAAATTGACAGTGCGCCAAATATTGGCACAGAAGAAAGTGCTAAGTTTATTCAAGGTGTATCAAACCGTGATGGTGAGTTATTGATCTTGGTAGACCTTAACAAGCTTTTAAATGACGATGAGTGGGACGAGCTGAGCGCACTATAAACGCTTGGAAACTATATGCTGTTATACTCTTTGTTTGGTGCCTCAATCTTACTAGTTTTAGTGTGTTTGGGGCTTATTTTTGTCAATAACAATAAACAAGCTGCCGCAATTCAGGCTAAGCAAAAACAGCTGCAAGATGCTCAACAACAATTGAGTATATTACGCAGTGAAGTTGCAGAAATGCGTGCGGGAATGCTCAGTATTGGCAAACGTGTTGTAGCTGTTGAAGAAAAAAGTAGAGAACTTGAGCAACTACAAGACGCACAAAAATATGATGACCCGAATGCGAAAATCTATTCGCGAGCGGTTAAAATGGTTGAGCTAGGTGCTGATTTAGAAGAAATAATTCGTGAATGCGAGTTACCCAGAGCCGAAGCTGAACTTCTTATGTCTCTTCATAAACAAAAAGGCGCCCAATGAGGCGCTTTTTTATTGGAACACTTCTAAGCCCTAAGCTTGAATGTTGAGCTTACCCTGAAAATCTTGCCAACCCGGTGGAAATTTACCACGCAATACATACGAAAATGCAATTAATTCAGCAATGACATAGTAAAGCTCTTTTGGTATTTCTTCACCTAACTCAAGGTGCGATAAGGTTTGTGCTAAGTCAGCGTCTTGATGTATTAAAATGCCTTTTTGTTCGGCAAGTTTAACAATTTCGTCAGCAAGTTCACCAAAGCCTTTACTGGTTACTCGTGGCGAACTGCCCGCTTCGTAAAGTAGGCCAATAGCAGATTTATGTTGATATTGTTCGCTCATAAAATTTAGACCTTGATGTTAATAATCGCATGTGACTTGTAAAAGGCTTGATGACTTGGCGTACCTTGTTGCAAATTAAGCTCACCAACATTTAGACCATGGCTTGCTAGCTTATGACGCAGCGTTTCTAAATGCGGATGTGCAAGAGCCGTGACCTCTTGTGAAGAGGCTAATAATTGGCAATCTACCGCTGTGTCCATAACCTCTGCGGTAACTTGTAATTTACCAAGCTGCGCATAGTCAAAGTTTAGCCTAACAAACCATACATTTTTACTTTCAAGCTTGTTTTTGCTCGGCTTTTTATATTGGCCTAAGCTGATTTCTGTTTGCCCTGCCTCTGCTGGGAGTTTCATCGGTAAGAAAAATTGTGCAAGCGGGTTACTATCTTGCTGTTGGTTTATCGGCGTCGTTTGTACTTGCGTGAGAGTATTCTTTACTTGGCTTAACTCACCCGCTAAGGCTTGCAAATTGGGTTGTTGTAATTGCTCCAGTAACTTACTGCCATTAACGGCTTTAAAATTGGGTACTAGCACTTGCAATAAAGCATCAAGACCTGTTTGGTTGTTAAAGTTTAAATTAGTGGGGGCCTGATTAATAATAGGTGCAGCCAAAGCGGTTACTGCTAGTTGCTCTAGACCTTGATTAAAACTTGCTTGTTGGTTTTGTGGTGTTAAAGATGCTGGTCTAAGTATACTTAGTAGTTCACGCTCGATCGTTGCTGGGTGTATGTTTTGACTTGAAATCATGCGGTTAAATGCTTGATTAACTAACCTATTTAGATCAACAGAAGAAGACGTACTTTGCTCACTAAGAGCGACTAACTTTTCACTCAACTGCACAGGTAGTGGCGTGCTTGTGGGCTTTTGACTCTGTGGCATTGGCACTAACTTGGCTATTAGTGCAGCTTCAATAGGCCTAATAGCGAGTAGGGGTTGGCGTAAATTAGGCTCTTTTGCTGCTAAAAAAGGAGCGAGAGAAGAAACCTGATTTGTTATTGATGCAGGCAGTTCCGCTTTAACTTTTAAATGATTTGTCGTTTGCTCTGTAATTACGCCCTTTATTCTCGCTAAGGATTGCAACTGATCACCACTCACAGTTTGTTTAATCGCCTTAGTTGCAAGCGCTGGATTGTCTTTCGATACTGCGTTATCAATATTAGTGGCGATGTTTGAAGCTTGAGCGGGTATAGAGTTCGCCTTATTTATAGCATTTGCCGCTGAAGTTGTAGGAGGCTTTTCGGCTATTTGAGCGCTACTAATGAGTGCTGCTTTGTCATTGATTGCGGGCGTATTTATTAATGGTTCAAGACTTACTTTAAGTTGCTGAAACAATTGAATTAGCGGCGCCGACTTATTAAAGCTGACAGGCAACATAGGTTGTTCGCCAGCAGACTTTGTGGCGGGCAACTGCACATTGTTATTGATGGTAGGCAAAAGTGGGCCCGGCTGTTGTTTTAAAGGCGAGTTAGGGTGCATTAACCTCGACCAATTTGGGTCTAAAGACGCGAGCTTAATTATATTGATTTGTTTAGCATTATACCCTAGCTGGCTTACACTGTTGCTTATGCCCGGCGTTTGACTAACAGATAAGTTAGCTGTTGATTTTGTTGTTGCTGGTAAACGCTCAAAGTAACGCACTGCATCACTAATACGGGTTTTCAAATCGGCAAAACTGTCTTTTAACCAAGAGCGTATTGGTGAATCATTACTACTTGATGGAGCCAAAGGCGTTGTCTTACTGTCAAGTGGTTGGCTTTTAAGAGCATGTGTAAATGTATCTGAGAGTGAGTTTTTTAATAACAAATGTTGTATAGGCGCTTTGTTGACAAGTTCAATGGTCTCTTTTACGCGCTGTGATAGCAGTTTTAGCGTATGAGGATTAAATTGCCAATGCGCTTGAATTTGTTTTGCTTGTTTTGGGGGGATTGCTGCAAGTGGCAGCGTTAACTCGCTATTTTGTTTGGTTGCTAAACTCAATTGTAGCTGTTGGCCGGTGAGTTTTAAGTCTATTTCTGGGACTAGTTTAGCGACTAAATCAGCGACTTTTTGTTGGCTAACACTTTGTTGATGCAGTGAATCCCCAAAGCGATTAATGATGTTTAAGTTAAAACTATTTTGCTGATTTGTAGCTGGCAACAAGATTGCTTTGAGTGGCGCTTCAGTTTTTAACAGTGTTGCCAAGGTGTTGTTAAGGGCAAACTCTGTTTTTAGTGATGGCAGTTGCAATATTGGCTGATTGCTGGCAATAGTTGCCGGGTAGGGCATGTTTGTATTTGCATTCCCCTGTGTGAACAAGTTAAGAAGTGCTTGCATTTGCTGACTTTTACCCAGTGTAATTGTGATAGGCAGAGGTGTAATAGTGAGCCCTTTGCCATCATTACTTAATTGGATGTTTGCCGATAAGAATCGTTCAGTTTTGGGATTTTCTTGCTCAGTAGATAAACGCAATGTTTGCCATGCATTGTTGATTAATACATCCATCTGCACACTGTGTTTGCTAATCACGATATTACGGGCAGTTAGACTCTGATCAGCGAGCATTTTTAGTGCCTCGCTTGATGAATGTTGTGAAGCACTGCTAATACTTTTAGGGTCAATATTAAGCTGGGTGCTGAGAGTCAACTGGCTTTGTTTATTCATTATTTTAGATCAAATATAAGTTAATCGTTTTAAAGCAATATTCGTATTACCCTATCATTATGGTAGACTAACGCCTAATTTTGGGTATAGAGAATCGTCATCTTGTTACACATTAAGGCCGTCACCTGCATCAAGCAAGATCGTTGTTTGTTTGCGGATCTTAATTTCAGCTTAAAATCTGGGCAAATTATGCAGTTAGCTGGTCCAAATGGGGCTGGTAAAACATCATTATTGCGTATTATCGCAGGTTTCGCTATGCCTGATGAAGGTGAGGTATTATGGCAACAACGTTCTATCGCAAAATACTATGATGAATTTGCTGATGAGTTATTATTTATCGGTCATAAGACAGGTGTAAATAGTCAACTTACGGCACTTGAGAACCTTGCTTTTTGGCTGAAAATAAACGGCTATGATAGCAAGCAAGACTTATATCCGGTCTTAGCTAAGATAGGTCTAGTGGGTCTTGAAGACGTACCTGTGCGCATGTTATCAGCAGGACAACAGCGTCGTGTTGCATTGGTTCGTCTTTGGTTAAATAACGCCAAACTGTGGATATTAGATGAGCCTTTTACTGCGCTTGATAAAAGTGGGGTGGCGTTTTTGCAAGAGCGATTTGTTGAGCATCTTAATGCGGGTGGAGCTATTTTATTAACCACCCACCAAGATTTAACGGCACATTTTAGTGACCTTAAAACAGTGACTTTGGAGTATCGCCACTGATGGTAAAGCAGCACTCGTATTGGCAACTATTCTCTGCGGTTTTTTCTAAAGATCTTAAATTAGCGTTTCGTCAGCGTGCTGAAATCGTTAACCCTATCTTGTTTTTTCTTATTGTAATTACACTTTTTCCGTTAGCAATTGGCCCTGAGCCCGGTCTACTTGCTCGTATGGCGCCAGGCATTATTTGGGTCGCAGCATTACTCTCGACCATGTTAGGTTTAGATAAGTTATTTCGTGATGATTATCACGACGGAACATTAGAGCAGTTAATCGCTTCGGCATACCCATTACCACTGACCGTTCTTGCTAAAGTTGCGGCTCATTGGGTGATTACGGGGCTGCCTCTTGTGCTTATGACTCCGGTATTTGCTTTATTATTGAATTTAGAAAGTTCAGCGCTGTTAGCAACCGTTCTGACGTTATTGTTAGGGACGCCATTGCTGAGTTTCATTGGCGCCATTGGTGCTGGACTGACTGTGGGATTACAAAAAGGTGGCATTTTAATGAGTTTACTTGTTTTGCCTTTGTATATCCCTGTACTAATTTTTGCAACCTCGGCTATCGATACCAGCTCTATGGAGCTTGCCTATAGCGGACAGCTTGCAATTCTTGGTGCCATGCTAATCGTAGCGATTATAGCGGCGCCAATTGCCATATCGTCAGCATTGAAAGTGAGTGTAAGTTAATATGTGGAAGTGGTTACATCCCTACGCAAAAGCAGATCGTGCTTACCAATTGTGTAACACCTTACTGCCTTATTTCGCCGTCGTTACGGTGGTCTGTATGATTGTTGGATGGGTCTGGGGGCTTGCTTATGCCCCAGCCGATTACCAACAAAAAGACAGCTACCGAATTATTTTTATCCATGTGCCTTCAGCTATTTTATCTATGGGCGCTTACTCTTCTATGGCGATTGCTGCAGTGATCGCACTAGTATGGCAATTACGTAATGCAGAACTCGCAGTGATTGCAATTGCACCTGTTGGGGCATGTGTGACAGCGATAGCATTAATTACCGGTGCTGCATGGGGTAAACCTATGTGGGGCGCTTGGTGGGTGTGGGATGCACGCCTAACCTCTGAGCTCATTCTGTTATTTTTATACCTTGGTGTGTTATCGCTTTATCATGCTTTTGAAGATAAAAAAGCGGCGGGTCGGGCAGCCTGTATTTTAGCGATTGTCGGGGTGATCAATTTACCGATTATTCACTTCTCGGTTGAGTGGTGGAATACCTTGCATCAAGGTGCAACCATTACAAAGTTTGATACTAAAGCCATTGATCCAAGCATGTTTTGGCCACTGATGGTGAATATTGTGGCATTCGCAGCGTTCGTCGGTACGGTGACGTTAATACGTCTTAAGAACGAAATTTTACAACGTGAAAAGCACCGCCCTTGGGTGCGTGATATGCTTGAGCGAGGTTAATCATGCAGTTTGATTCTTTTGCAGATTTTATTGCCATGGGTGGCTATGGCTTTTATGTTTGGCTGTCGTTTGGCAGCTGTGCATTAATTTTACTTGGTATTTTATTTAGTTCGTTAAACGACACAAAACGTATTTTCTCTTCAGTAAAGCAGCAAGCACAACGTGAAGAGCGCATTAAGAAAGCGAAGCAAGAGGCAGGGCAATGAATCCAAGACGTAAAAAGCGTTTATTAGCGGTTGTAGCCATTATTTTTGGTGTGGGTGCAACGATTGGTTTAGTGCTGTATGCACTGCAAGAAAACATTAATTTATTCTATACACCAAGTGAATTGGTTGATGGAAAAGGGCCTAATAAAGAAAAACCGCATATTGGGCAAAAACTACGTATCGGCGGCATGGTTGTGCCAGGCTCAGTTGTCCGTGACGAATCAAGCTTAAAGGTAAGCTTTAAGTTAATCGATACGGGCCCTATGGTGACAATTAATTATCAAGGAATTTTGCCGGACTTATTCCGTGAAGGCCAAGGGATTGTGGCGCAGGGCGTGTTAGTGAAAGCGAATGAAATTGATGCCTTTGAGGTACTTGCAAAGCATGATGAAGAATACATGCCAGCAGAAGTCGCAGAAGCTGTGAAGGGTATCAAACACGAAAAACCGACCTATAACTTAGATAACGGCAATTAATATGATCCCAGAACTCGGTTATTTTTCTTTAACACTGGCCATGGTGCTCAGTGTTCTACTGTGTATTTTTCCTTTGTGGGGGGCGCATACCGGCAATTTAAGGTTAATGCGTGCAGCCCCATCACTGGCAATTGGTCAGTTCGTATTCGTACTATTATCTTTTGCAGCACTTATTTATGCCAGTTTAACCGACGACTTTACCGTTTCGTATGTTGCTTATCACTCAAGTAGCACCTTACCTTGGTACTACAAAATAACCTCAACATGGGGTGGCCATGAAGGAGCAATTTTACTTTGGTTAGTGATGCAAGCAGGTTGGACAGCGGTTGTTGCTATGCGCTCACAATCATTACCTTGGGTATTACGTGCTCGTGTACTGGGCGTGCTAGGCTTTTTAGGTGTTGGCTTTATGCTGTACACCTTATTAATGTCGAGCCCATTTGAGCGCTTATTACCGTATTTCCCTGTTGAAGGTCGCGATTTAAACCCATTACTGCAAGACCCAGGTATGATCATTCACCCGCCATTGCTCTATATGGGCTATGTTGGGTTATCTGTGTCGTTCTCATTCGCCATTGCGGCGTTACTTACAGGCAAACTTGATAATACTTGGGCAAAGTGGTCTCGTCCTTGGACAATGACTGCATGGGGCTTTTTAACACTCGGTATTACCATTGGTAGTTGGTGGGCATACTCAGAACTCGGCTGGGGTGGCTGGTGGTTCTGGGATCCCGTTGAAAACGCATCACTAATGCCTTGGCTTGTGGCAACCGCGTTGTTGCACTCATTATCAACCACAGAAAAACGTGGTGTATTTAAGTCTTGGACCGTATTACTAGCTATAGCAGCATTCTCGTTAAGCTTACTGGGTACCTTTATTGTTCGTTCGGGCATTATTGTATCTGTGCATGCTTTTGCGTCAGACCCTAATCGCGGCATGTTTATTTTAGCTTTCTTGGCCATTGTTGTTGGCGGTGGTTTATCGCTATATGCACTGCGTGTATCACAGGTGAAAAGTGAAGGCCGTTATAAGTTTGCTTCGCGTGAAGTTGCGCTTTGGCTAAATAATATTTTCTTAGTTGTGGCAACGCTGATTGTATTGTTGGGTACATTATTGCCAATGATCCACAAAGAACTTGGCTTAGGCAGTATCTCGATAGGTGAACCATTCTTCAATAAGATGTTTGCTATTTTACTCGTGCCATTTGCTATCTTAATGGGGATAGGTCCGCTGTTACGCTGGAAGCAAAACAAGTGGTCAATGCTACAGAACAAGCTGTTATTATCGGCTGTGGTCAGTGTGGTTGTTACCGGTGCATGGTTATATTCTAGCTACGACGTAATTGCGCCAATTACCTTTATTGCAACCGCATTAGCAGTATGGATTTTTGTTACTACACTGATAGATTTAGCTGCAAAAGTAACTATTCATAAAACCATAGGTGAAGGCTTTAAGCGATTAGGTCTAAGCTATTGGGCAATGGTTTTAGGTCACATTGGTTTAGCGTTTGTAATTGCAGGTGTCACGTTAACCTCTGCTTACTCGGTTGAGCGTGATGTATCAATGAAACCGGGTGACACAGTGGCTTTAAATGAATACCAGTATCGCTTTGACGGTGTTAAGTCTATTCGCGGGGCTAACTACAGTGGCCATGCTGGGGTTGTCACCGTGATGAAAAACGATAAACAAGTGACGGTTTTACATGCTGAAAAACGCCGTTATGACATTGGCATGCAATTTATGACAGAAGCAGCTGTTGATGCAGGCTTCACCCGTGACTTGTATCTAGCGCTAGGTGAGCAATTAAGCCAAGGTGCGTGGTCGTTACGTATTTACCATAAACCGTATGTTCGTTGGATGTGGCTCGGTGGCATCTTGATTTCACTGGCAGGCTTTTTAGTGCTTGGTGATAAACGCTATCGCCAGAAATCGACTAAGCAGGAGGCTTCAGCATGAACCGCAAATTGTTAGCGCTAGCGCCATTATTGGTTTTCGTTTTGTTGTGTGTGTTTTTATATCAAGGCTTGTTTGCAAACCCGCGTGAGCTGCAAACAGGGCGTATTGGTCAGACTATGCCAACATTTAACCTACCTGATTTGATGGATGAGTCAAAGCGTTGGACAGATGCCGATCTGAAAGGCGAAGTATACCTGCTGAATGTGTGGGGCACATGGTGCCCGACCTGTTTAGCTGAGTTAGGTTATTTAACAGAGCTTAGAGAGCAGGGCGTTAAGATTATTGGCTTATATTACGAGCAAGGTTATGACCCTGACTTTGATGGCCAGTTTGATATTAATGCGTTACGTGAAGATGTAACCAGCATGCTAAATCGCGCTGGCGACCCTTATCAGTTCAATATTTTGGATTTAAAGCGTACATTAGCCCTTGATTTAGGGGTATCTGGTGCGCCTGAAACATTTTTAGTTGATAAGCAGGGCACAATTTTGCTTCATCACACCGGTGATATTAATCCACGTGTTTGGCGTGCTAAATTTGCACCGTTAATGCAGGAATTACAGCAATGAGATTCGTTATTCTTCTAGCAAGCTTGCTGATCGCCTTTAGTGCAATTGCAGAGCAAGACAAGTACCAGTTCGATGATAAAGAGCAAGCTACGCGTTTTAGTGAATTAACTAAAGAGTTACGCTGCCCTAAATGTCAAAATCAGAATATTGCCGACTCAGACGCCGTTGTTGCCAAAGACTTGCGCGATAAAGTATTAGCCTTAGTAAAAGAAGGCAAAACAAAAGACGAAGTGATTGACTATATGATTGACCGCTACGGTTACTTCGTTCATTACGATCCGCCTGTCACTCCAGCAACACTTGTGCTTTGGGTTTTACCAGTGCTCATTGTGGTGCTTGGCTTTGGCTTTATTGTATTGCGTCAGCGTAAAGCATCAGTAAAGCAAACATGGACTGAGCAAGACGAGAAATTACTTGCAAAACTAATTGAACAAAATCAACGTCAGGAGCAAAGCTAAATGGCATTAATGTGGGCTTCTTTTGTTTTACTCACACTGATTGCATTGCTGTTTGTTGTCGTGCCGTTTTTTAAACGCGAACGTATTCAACGCCTTGATCACAATGCAAACTCGGAATTGATCCGAATTTATTACCAACGTTTAGATGAGCTTAAAGACGATCTTGAAAATCAACGTATCGATGCACAAATGCATGACGAGGCAGTTGTTGAGCAAAAGCGTCGTTTACTTAATGAGTTATCACCAGAAAAAGCCTTAAACAGCAAAGGTAACAATCGTATATTTGCTTTAACAGGAGCAGGCTTTTTAATCGTTTTAACAGCTATTTTCTATGCCTACACTGGCAGTCAGCAGCAAATAAAAGGCTGGCATGATGCAATGGCAAATCTAAAGTCATACGGTGAGCGAGCTGTGATGCAAAATGGTGAGCCGTTGACTGCAAATGAACTTCAAGCATTTGCATTAGCGCTGCGTACTAAACTTGATCAAAGTGGTGATGACGAAGTAGCTTGGATGCTACTTGGACGTGTTGCGATGTCGTTAAATGAATTTGATATGGCAAAGCAGTCATTTGATAAAGTATTGAAAATGAATCCGGATAACAAGCAAGTGCTGATCAGCTACTCGCAAGTTCTGCTGATGGAAGGCAATGACGCGAACATGTCTCAGGCTGCGACTATGCTTTCAAAAGTGTTAAAAGCAGAGCCAACCAATATTGATGCAATCTCATTGTTGGCCCTAATTGCCTACGAGCGTAAAGATTGGCTGCAAGCTAAAACCGCGTTTGAAGTACTGCTAGCGAGCATGGAGCAAAATGACCCTCGTTATAGCATGATTGCAGAGCGTATTGCTGAAATTGATGCCCATTTAAATAATGAGCAAGTCACAAATACAGAAGTAGTTGATGCTTCAAACAGTGAAATTAGCATCACAGTTGATTTGGACCCAGCACTTGCTGACTCACAGCCACAAAACGGCACGTTATTTGTTTTTGCAAAAGCAGCCAGTGGTCCGCAAATGCCATTAGCTGTGGTAAAAATGACAGAATATAGCTTTCCACTAACAGTGACGTTAAGTGATGCTAACGCAATGGTTGATGGCCTGAATTTATCGAGTGTTGAGCAAATTATTTTAACCGCGCGTTTATCGAAAGATGCAACTGTGGTAACTTCTAGCGGCGAGTTGGAAGGCAAGTCGGATGTCTTGGAGCGTACTAACGTTAAAGAATATTCGTTGCTAATTAATGAGTTAATACCTTAAGGATAGCCAATGTTTAGGCATAGTATATTTTTAATTTTTTTTGCTGTACTTGCAGGATGCGCACAAGTACCCGAAGAAAAAGCGGATGAGCGAGATCCATTGCAGTCATTCAATCGTCCTATGTATGACTTTAATATGGATGTGCTTGATGCTTATATTCTGCGCCCTGCTGCGGTGGGCTATGTTACAGTGACACCTATGCCTGTTAGGCGCAGTATTGTTAACTTTACTGATAATATTACTGCACCAACTGATATGGTTAACGCTGGTTTGCAGGGCAAACCAGGGAATATGGGGATCAGCCTTGCGCGTTTCTTAGTGAACTCGACGGTTGGCTTATTTGGCTTTTTCGATGTGGCCTCTTCATTAGGGCTAGAGATCGTTGATGAAGATTTTGGCCAAACGCTAGGTGTGTGGGGAGTAGGAGATGGTGCCTACTTGATGATACCTGGCATGGGGCCAAGTACAGTACGAAATTTAACGGGTGATGTAGTTGATAACATAGTATTACCTGAAATAGCGTTAACAACACCTCAAACCATTTTAGTGTTTGCACTGAAAGCGGTTGAAGCGCGTGCTTCTTTGATACCTCAAGAAAGTCTATTAAATGAGTCACTTGACCCGTACATATTTGTTAAAGATATCTATTTCCAGCGTCAATTATATGAGCTTCATGATGGCAATCCACCAATGGAAAAAGAGCCAGACGATTTTGATGAAGACTTCTTAGAAAACCTTTAATAGCGTTGACCACAACGAAAAAATGCCAGCTATATTGCTGGCATTTTTGTATTCACATTTCGAACATTAGTCGCCGAATACAGACATTTGTTCATTCGACCAGTTCAATGCATCGTGATATGCATCGGGCACCTCTTCGGGTTTGAGGCCGAGTTGTTGTTGGATCTCTTTGGCACTTTCCCAGTCAGCTTGCTCGTAAAACTTCACAAGGCGTAAATACGTTGCTAATAAACCTTCGTCATGAAGAAGGGCACCTTTAATTTCATTTGTTAGCGGTAATTTGCCCATTACGCTTGGCATATCTTCATCTAAGATTGCATCCATAAGCGACATCATACCGGTCAAAAATGCCATTCCAGTATCGCGTAATTGCCCATGACTGATAGCTAACAGCTCAGCAAAGCGAGCTCGCGTGAGTGATAAGCGGATGAGTTCAGCAGGCTTATCTGCAGCCACTTGTGCGGCGAATAACAGCGATAAGAAACGTTTAATTTCTTCGCTACCTAAAACGATAAGTGCCTGTTTGATGGTGCTGATTTCAGCACGACGTTTAAATGCTGCAGAGTTTGAATAACGCAGTAACTTGTAAGATAAGTTAACATCTCTTTCAAATACATCGGTGATTTTTTTAAGATTTAAGTCAATACTCGATGTTTCATACAAAAGCTCAGCTAATGCCATCTCAGACGGTGGTAAAGTTTTGCTTTGCACCATCTCAGGTTTCGAAAAGAAGAAGCCTTGAAAGTAGCTAAAACCCATATCGATGGCCAGTTGGTACTTCTCATGGGTCTCAACTTTTTCTGCCAACAACTTAATGTGTGGGTGAGGCTTTATAGCTTCAATCACCGTCTGCAGAGATTCAGGTGTACAGGTTAGAAAATCGATTTTTATAAGATCAATATACGGGTAAAAATGACGCCAAACTGGTTGGTGAATATAATCATCAAGTGCTAGCGTATAGCCTCTTTCTTTCAAATCTTTGACAAGAGCCAGTAATCGTTTACCTGGTTGAATAGTTTCAAGAATTTCAACTACAACATTGTCTTTACCTAATAATAACGGGTAACCCTTTTGTAATGTTTCTAACGTAAAGTTTATATAAGCAGGTTTGTTGTCTGTTAAGTCTTCCAAACCAAAGTTAAATTGGCTGCCTTCAATGAGCCGTGACGTTGCTTCATCGCCATCAATATCTGGAAACACATTATCTACTCCATCCCTAAAGAGGAGTTCGTAGCCGACTAGTTTCTTTTCCTTATCTAAAATCGGTTGGCGCGCAGCGTAAAAATACATAGTCCAAGCTTGTCCACATCAGTTATTTCATTATCCCCTCGCAATATATGCCATTGTATCTAAAATAGCATTAATAAAATGACAAGATATGGGGATAAATTATGATTTTATCTTAACGTTAAGACTAGGATAAATCGTAATGAAATTCTATAAGTTATGATTAAATATCACAATTTTGTTAGCGTATCGTTGTAAATGTAAACTTAGTTGGTTATCGGCACCATTGGAGTTATAGTGTCGAAGCGTGGTATAGTCATGAGTGATATCGGTTTTTACCCCAATAATGTCTTATAATTAAATAACTTGCGAGTCATTATTCGGATTAAAAGCCAACATTAACTAATTTTTGGAGGCTAATTTGGAAACAGGAATGATAATTTCGTTAGCATTATACTTCATCGTAATGTTGGGAATAGGGCTATATGCCTATAAGCAATCAACAGATGATGTGTCAGGTTATATGCTAGGTGGACGTAACTTATCTCCAAGTGTTGCGGCGCTTTCAGCGGGTGCATCAGACATGAGTGGTTGGTTATTAATGGGCTTACCAGGTGCAATGTACTTATTTGGCCTAAGCAAGGTTTGGATTGCAATCGGTTTAGTGCTTGGTGCATGGGCTAACTACTTTTTAGTGGCACCTCGGTTACGTGTTTACACCGAAAAAGCAAATGATTCGATAACTATCCCTGATTACTTTGCAAACCGTTTTGAAGATAATAAAAATATCTTACGTGTTATTTCTGCAGTCGTTATCATTGTATTCTTTACTCTATATACCTCATCAGGAGTTGTCGCGGGCGGCAAGCTGTTCGAAAACTCATTTAATATGAGTTATGAAATGGGCTTGTACATTACTACGGGTGTTGTTGTGCTTTACACCTTATTTGGTGGCTTTTTAGCAGTGAGCTTAACTGACTTCGTGCAAGGCTGTATCATGTTTATCTCGCTGTTAGCGGTGCCTATTGCAACCTACACTATGCTTGATCAACCATTTATGGATACGCTTGCAAATGCACGCTATGACTTATTATTAAGTTCTCCTAAAGAAACAGAAATACATGCACTTAACATGATGGACTGGTTCGCTGGTGGTTCAACAATTGCCATTATTTCTGCAATGGCATGGGGCTTAGGCTATTTTGGTCAGCCACATATTATTGTTCGTTTCATGTCAGTTCGCTCTGTTAAAGATATGCCAACGATGCGTCGTGTAGGTATGTCGTGGATGACGCTTTCAGCTATTGGTGCCGTATTTACAGGCTTATTTGGCGCAGCGTACATGCTTGAAAATCAAATGCCAATCGATGATAAAGAAACGATTTTCTTGGTGTTATCTGAGCTTATTTTCCATCCACTTATTGCGGGTTTCTTATTGGCTGCTATTTTAGCGGCGATCATGAGTACTATCTCGTCGCAACTATTAGTATGTTCAAGTTCACTAACAGAAGATTTCTATAAGATTTACTTAAATCGTAGCGCTTCACAAAAAGAGCTAGTGTTAGTGGGTCGTATCAGCGTTATTTTGGTTGCTTTATTTGCTATTTATCTTGCGTATGACCGTGACAGCTCAATCCTTGATTTAGTAAGTAATGCATGGGCTGGTTTTGGTGCTGCATTTGGTCCGCTTGTGCTAATTAGTTTGTACTGGAAGCGCATGAACTTACAAGGAGCAATCAGTGGCATGGTTGTTGGTGCAGCAACAGTGTTGTTTTGGATTTACGCGCCAATCACTATTGACGGCCAAGCTCTAAGTGCAATCATCTATGAGATTGTCCCTGGCTTTATTTTATCAACGATAGCGATTGTTGTTGTAAGCCTTATGACAGCCGAGCCTAAAAAGGAAATTACAGACTTATTTGATGAAGTTGAATCATCACTGTAATTTTTGATTAAACACAAAAAAGGGCAACAGATGTTGCCCTTTTTTAATTTTAAAGCGAATGGTTAGCTTGCAGCTTTCTCTTTTATATCTGCAACGTTATCGTCTGACTTTGCTTTTTTAGGCTTCGCAGGTGCTTCTTTTGCACCTTTGAGTACAGCCATAAATTGGTCTTTTTCTTTTGCCATTTCAAGCGCCAGTGACTCAATTTGTTGCTCGCTTAATGGTACATCAACTTTTTCAAGCATTAGTTCCAATGACTCAGCAATGTCGAGCATTTTGTCATACGCATCAGCTTCTTTTTTAGTAGTAAACGTCATGCGCTCGACTCCGTTTCTTTCTACAACATATTTAACAACAACAGCCATGATCTCTCCTGCATTTAAGCGTGGCATTTGTAGCGTAAAATCGCCATCTTGATTACTGTTTTTATATACAGTAATGTGTTGTGACATTATTTGCAAGTAGCAACTTACATTTTTCTTTCTATCATTTGACAAAGAAAGCGAAATTAGCTTAATTTAAATTGTTACCTAAAATCTATCCAAGCATCGGAAAACTGCTAGGCCTATAATTTTAAGAACACAAGCGATGGAGCGAGTGTTTGGTAACAAAGGAAATTAGTTGTCCAAGTAAGGACATCATGGAGGAAAATATGAAATTATTATCAAGTCTATTGTTAGCTTCAAGCCTTGCGCTTTTGCCCGCCACAGCTGCACTTGCAGCGAAACCTGTTGATGTTGCAGATGTTAAGCTACAAAAAGTAAGTTTGAATAAAGCCACGTTAGAGCAGCTTACTCAATTACCAGGTATTGGTGAAGCAAAGGCCAAAGCAATTATTGAATATCGTAAGAGCCAAGGTAACTTTAAAACTGTCGAACAGCTAAAAGAGGTTAAGGGGATTGGTGAGAAACTCTACCAAAAATTAAAGGGACAAATTACGCTTTAGAAAGCCACTCTGTCAAACAGGGCCTAACAGCCCTGTTTGTATTCTTTAATAGCGGTTTGCAGATGTGGCAATGCAAATATATTTTCGAGTGGTGTGGTTAGAAGCGGATAGCTTACCCCCGCTAACAGTAACCAGGGCAGAAGCATCCATCCTTCAAAATACGCGAGCCCTAAAAATAGTGGTGCCAAAAAAGCAAGTTTACAGACAGATAAAGTGATTTTGTGCATAGGGCTCAAATGGCTAAGTGCAAGGGCAATGATTTGCTGGCGCTGCCTCACTTTAAAGGCCTTTAATTCAGGTATTTGACTGGTAAAAAAATATATCATTACAGTGACTTTTTGCATACAAGGCGGCTAATTATAACCACTAAAAATACGACAGAGAACGCAGCGAAGATCACTTCCATCCAAGCTGGCATACTCAGTGATGCAAACTGCCAATCTATATTGCCGCAATCACCTGTAGCAGCAAAGAAACTTGGGATCCACTCATGAAGAGGCATAAAGCTCGGAAAGTTTGGTTCAAAAGCACAGCTGAATGCAAAAGGATCAGTGTTGTTTTGCATTGCAATGTGTTCTTTGGCGATAAAATAACCCCAAATTGCTGATATACCCCAACTGACAAATGCTACTACTCTACATACCATCGCCTGCGGGTTAATCGCACCTATAACACCTGCAGCAAGTAAGCCTAATACTGCTGTACGTTGATAAATACACATGATGCATGGCTCAAGACCCATATTGTATTGAAAAAACAATGCGGTGATTTCAAATGCTAAGGATATCACGGCTAATAATAGCCAAGGTGTTCTTTTAGTTGCTAATTCTGCTAACCAATTCATGTATGTTCCAGTTTAAAAATGTTTTCAAGATTATGCTTACACTGGGAAGGGGGTGCAAGTCTCTGCGATAAAATTAAACAAAAAGGAGCCTGTTGGCTCCTTTATTTAACTAATAGAATAAGGTGGATTAAACGCTTACTGCTTGTAATGATTCACTTTGATAACAGCCTAATACACGGGTGTACTGGGTGTGTTCTTTTAGCTCTTCGAGCGCTTGTTTAACATGTAAGTCATCAAGGTTCGCTTCAAGGTCGACATAAAACACTTCTTCCCATGGGTTACCAGGTACAGGGCGAGATTCAAGCTTTACTAGATTGATCTGATGGTGTTTGAAAATCATCAGTGCATCTGCCAAAGAACCGGCTTGTTGTTTTGTAGCCATAATT
Source organism: Pseudoalteromonas sp. OFAV1 (assembly GCF_021532595.1). Lineage (NCBI taxonomy): Bacteria > Pseudomonadati > Pseudomonadota > Gammaproteobacteria > Alteromonadales > Pseudoalteromonadaceae > Pseudoalteromonas > Pseudoalteromonas sp. OFAV1. Next base: position 168,823 of record NZ_JAKGBG010000003.1, on the reverse strand, counting down.
AAACTGGTTTTGGTCGGAATTTGCTTTGAAACTTGTAGCGGCTTACGTGCTACAACGATAAAGCGGCTATGATTTTCACTTTGATTAGCAAGACCTGACTTAACAACCTCTAGGCCAACATTTTTACCGGCTTGTGCTGAGCCAATTGCGGCACTGTTAGGTGTTTCAACAGCTGATTTTAAGGCGTGATAGGTTGAGTCGCAGGTTTCATGCTGAATATCTCCCAAACCTTGGATAAAGCGGCTGCATTGAGCAAAAGGCTGAGGATGAGCAAACACTTTGTTGATGTGAGAAAGCTCTGTGCCAGGCATCGCTAATAGGCAATGTTCAACACTGTGTGTCACTTCACCGACAATGGATACTTGCGCATGTTGTAATAAATCAAACACCTCATTAATACTGCCTGAGCTGGTATTTTCAATAGGCAATAAGCCAAAGTCTGCCTGACCACTTTCTACTTTACCTGTGATTTGATCAAAACTAGTACAGCCCATTTCAATTACTTTACCTGGGCGACGGCTAAAATATTTATGGCAAGCTAGTTGGCTATATGAGCCTTGTCCACCTAAGTATGCTACGCGGTGTGTTTCGCTCATTGCTTCAGGGTTGAGGTTCTTTTGCAACATGGCTTGCTGATTTAAAACTGAGTCTTCAAGAATAGTCTGAAAGACATTGTTTATGTAGTAGGCGTCTAGGCCAAGTGATTTACCATAGCTTATTAGCTTTTCGAGTAACGCTTGCTCACGTGCTTCATCTCGTATTGGTTTATTGTTAGCAATTTTATACTCAACAACGCTATGGCTTATTCGGCGTCTTTTGGCCAGTAAGACTAATAAATCTGAATCAATTTCATTGATATCGTGTCGTAATGCATTTAATACATCATTGCTCATGTTGGTTTCCTCATTCCAAAACAGTGCACAAACAAAAAAGCCTCCCAAGAGGGAGGCTTTAGCTATTCGGTGAATTTATCTCGCAAACAGTTAAGCCTCCTCTATCTAAAGAAGCTAAAAAACGAAAAACGTGTGCGAGAGATAATTTTATTCATTGCTTTAATGTAAAAACACTTGTACACAAAGTCAACTGCATATCGCAGTAATTTATAAATGAGTACACTGATTAGGAAAATTCATTAATCTTCATAAAAAATTTATAAATATAAAAATGAATCTGGTATATTTGTTTTTGCATAATAAATAATAACAATTATTAATAAGGTAGTCCTGTGGTGTATCGACGACCGCCATCACGGTTTGGTGTGAATTCATTAAGTATGAAATTGTCGCTGCTGATCTCTGCGATTTGTTTAATTGCGGGTATTTGTGCAGCGGCTTTAATGCTCAAATCCGAAGAGAAGCAACTCGTGTTTGAAGAGCATGATCTCTTAAAGCACTCAAGTGAACGCTTAACAAAGCAGTTTAATCATTTAATCAACACTAAAATTAATATTGCGGAACAGGCTAATTCCGTTGTTAGTAGCCAGTTGCTACAAAGCGACTCTCATTTGCAAAGTAATTTTAACTCAGAAATTAAATTTGCTGTAGACGGCAGTATTCGTAGCACTTCTGCTGATGGGTTATCAGCTGCATTTATACCACAAGAAAATTACTCACCGTTTTACAAACAATTAATTAATGATTCCGAGTCATTATGGAAAATTGTTTCACCTACCTTAATCCAAGACTTTTTCAATTTCTATCTGATCACAAAAGACAATTTTATTCGTATTGCGCCGCCTAACTGGGCGCTAAATGTTCCGGGCGATTTTAATTTTACGACTGGTAAAACCTTTAACTACGCTAAAGAAGCTACCAACCCAAGTCGTGAAGCTGTTTGGTCAAATGTTTATTACGATAATATATGGCACAAATGGGTTGTGAGTGTGCTCGTTCCTATTTATCGTGGAAATGAGTTTTTTGGTGTAACAGGAAGCGATATTGCACTTGAAACACTGCTTTCTCAATTACCGATTGGCGATCGCGAACAAAACCTATTTGTTTTTGATGCGAATGGTCAATTATTGGCGCACCCTGATTTAGATAAGAAAACATTAGAAAAGTACGGGCGTGAGGGGAAAAAATTAGCGACTCAAGATTTTGTGAATGCTGACTTGCAAAAGCTAGTCTCTGAAACCATTCGTCTTAGGTTGCCTGAGTCGGCAAATTCATTTGTACAAGATGGTGAAACTCATATTATCAATATCCGCAAAGTTGAACAGCTCGACTGGTATATTGGTATTTATAAAAAGCGTTCATCGGCATTATCTGCGTTAGAAGAGCTGAAAGTTAAATTTTTTGGCTTATTTATTTTGTACGCTATTTTAGTTGCACTGTTACTTCATCAAGCACTTTATCAATTAGTGTTACGCCGTATTCACTCTTTGGTTAATGCTGTGGTGAGCTTTGGTAAAGGGCAATTGCAAACAGAGTTTCCTAAAGAAAATAAAGATGAAATCGGTACCTTGAATGGTTCTTTCAGAGATATGGCCGTTGAGATCCGTAAATTGATAGATGGTTTAAATCAGCGTATCAGTGAAAAGGAAATTGCAGAAAAAGCGGCAAATCGATTATCTAAGGCTGTTGCATTCTCCGGAACGGGGGTGGTCATTACAGATGAAGAGTTTGAAGTAAAATACGTCAACCCAAAAATGGTTGAGATGACAGGCTTTGAAGAACGTCACTTTATAGGCTCTCCTTTACTGAGCATTATTTCACAAGAGATGGCAATATTAGTTGATGATATTGATATTGACCTGCGAAGCCGAAATTATTGGCGCGGTGATACCTTATTACAAGCAAATGATCGTCAATCTGTTTGGGTTTCTTTAAGTATTTCACCAATTCGTGAAGACAGTGGTGAGATAACCAGTTACGTGGCATCAGCTCAAGATATTTCTTTTGTAAAAGAAAGCCAACGTAAGATGGAGCAACTTGCTTATTTTGATACCTTAACGGGGCTTGCAAACCGTACTTTCTTTAGAATGCAATTGCGTAAGTCAATGGCCTTAGCAGAGCGTGGTCATTATGCCTTTGCTTTGTTCTATTTTGATTTAGATGAATTCAAGCGTATCAATGATACGTTAGGCCATGATGCAGGTGACCAATTACTGGTTGAAGTAGCCAATCGCTTGAAAAAACGTTTACGCACAGAAGATACCATAGCCCGTTTAGGTGGTGATGAGTTTGCGGTTTTACTTAGTGGTATTGAGCATCAAACTCATGCGACAGAAGTTGCTAATACCATTCAACGTACGCTTAATGAGCCAATTAAGTTAGGTAACAATGAAGTGATCATTAGTGCCAGTATTGGTATTACAATGGCACCATTTGATAGCCAAGAAGAAGACCAATTACTCAAACATGCTGATCTTGCAATGTATGAAGCAAAAGCAAAGGGACGAAACACCTATCACTTCTATAGCCAAGAATTAAATGCTGCTGCGAATGAACGATTATTCATTGAAAATGAGTTACGTACAGGTATTCGTGAAGGCCAATTCAGAGTGTACTACCAACCTCAAGTTGATTGTCGTAACAACCAAGTTGTTGGGTACGAAGCGCTGATACGTTGGTTCCATCCGGAAGAGGGAATGATCCCACCGACTAAATTTATTCCTATTGCTGAAGCAACTGGATTAATTGTTGAGTTAGGAGCCTGGATTTTAAAAGAAGCCTGTGAGTTTGCAGCTCGATTAGCAGATCAGAATTTAAAAAATAATATCTCGATTAACTTATCTGCTCGACAGTTTAAAGATGCCAACCTAGTATCGACGCTTGATAACATTATTAAGCAAACTGGTGTAGAGCCAAAGCGACTGCACTTAGAGCTCACAGAAAGTATGCTGATGGGGCATGTAGAAGCTGCTATCTTGCAACTACATCAACTGAAAGCGTTGGGCGTGTCGATTTCGATTGACGACTTTGGTACAGGCTATTCATCATTAAGTTATTTGAAGCGTTTCCCGGTTGATATTTTGAAAGTTGACCGCTCGTTTGTTAAAGATATTCCTGAGGATAGCAACGACATGGAAATCACGGCTGCAATTATCGCGATGGCGCAAAAGCTTAAACTAAACGTGGTTGCTGAAGGGGTTGAAACGATTGAGCAAATAGAATTTTTGCAAAATAACAATTGTTATATTGTGCAGGGCTTCTATTACAGTAAACCAGTCCCAGAAGATGAGTTACCAGCACTTTATGAGCACCTAAGCTCAATGAAGTCATAATGAGTGAGGGGGCTGACTAGCCCCCTGCAATTTTTACTTTAAATTTAAGCCCTTCGAGAATAGCTTTGAGTTTTTCTCTGTCGTCACCTTGCACCTCGATGATGCCTTCTTTAACGGCGCCACCTTGACCCATTTTACTTTTAATGGTTTTAGCCAGCTTTTTTAAGTCATGTTGCTCACTGTCAATACCAACAACTAGCATGACGCCTTTGCCTTTGCGGCCTTTTGTTTGACGCTCAATACGTAAAAAGCCATCTTTAAACGTTTTGCTTTGGGTTGGCTTTGTTTCTTTAGGTTGTTCAATACGGCCAGTCGCTGTTGAATAAACTAGATTATTGTCGCTCATAGTGGATCTCATTGTGAAAGCTTGCCCAAATAATAACAAATTTCATTCTAAGTGTTTTAATTTTTGGCTTATTTCTTTTAAGCAGTTATATTTAGATAATTCTGAGGAAGGAATTGTTTGTTAGGAGTTTATTATGAGTTTAACGTGCAGTACATCTGCAGATGGCGAAATTTTAACCGTTCAGATCAAAGGAAAGTTTGATTTTAATCTAGTGCAAACTTTTCGTCAGGCTTATGCTGACTTAAACGATAATATTAACAAGGTTGTTATTGACCTAAGAGAAACAGACTATATGGATAGCTCTGCACTAGGTATGCTGCTTAACATGAAAAAAAACCTTTCTGGTAAGGTCGACACAATTCAAATCAGTAACTGTCAGCCACAGCTAAAGAAAATTCTGCAAATTTCTCGTTTTGACAAAAAGTTTGATATTGATTGATGCTAAATATACTGGTTGTTGATGATTTAGAGTTAAATCGCCGTCTATTAACAGTGATGTTAGAGCAACAAGGTTATCGTGTTTTTACTGCCGATAATGGCTTGAATGCATTAAAGCTATTAGAAGAGAATAAAATCGACATCGTGTTACTTGATGTCATCATGCCAGTTATGGATGGCTTTGAAACTGCATCGATAATCAAAAAGCGCTTCAGCCAAGTTTACCTGCCAATTATTTTTATTACCTCATTAGAAGATGAGGCAAGTTTTGAGCGTTGTTTAGCTGTTGGGGGAGATGACTTCTTACAAAAACCATTTCAAGAAGTGATTCTAAACGCCAAGATAAAAGCACACAGCCGAATTAGAAACTTAAGCCAAAAAGCCCATGATCAGAATTTGCAACTTGAGTACCATCAAAATCAAGTTGAAAGAGAGCATGAGATTGTTGAGCATATCTTTAATAACGCATTAGAAAACCAGCAAGCATTTCCTGCTCATTTAGACTTCCATTTATCTCCTGCCGCCATGTTTAATGGTGATATGTTTCTTGTGGCACAAAGCCCTATTGGCAGTTTATATTGCATGTTAGGAGACTTTACAGGTCACGGCTTAGCTGCAGCGGTTGGTGCATTACCCGCTTCACGCGTGTTTTATACCATGGTAAGTAAAGGTATGTCGGTCAGTGATATTGCGGCTGAAATTAATACTGTACTGGGCAATTTACTGCCAGGCCATATGTTTTGTGCTGCGACTATTTTAGAGTTGAGTAAGTCTGGAAGAAGTGTTTCAGCATGGTTAGGTGGTTTACCTGACATTTATGTTATTAATGAAAAAGGCAACATAACCCGAACGCTAGAATCACAGCATATGGCGCTGGGTATTCTTGAGCCTGAAGAGTTTGAACGTGGTTTAATTCACATCGAAGTTGAGCCATCATCGCGAATCGTGATGGCAACAGATGGCATTATTGAAACAACTAACCTCAATGATGAGTACTTTGGTGAACAACGATTTAAAAAAGTATTAGCGTCAAAATCGTATATAAGTACGGAACAAATAATTGAGCGTGTTAATCGTTTTGCGCGTGGCAATCAACAACAAGATGACTTGAGCTTAGTGTTGTTAAATTGTTTGCCGGTTCCTTCACCAGAACAGACATATGAGCAATTTTCGCCTTTACCTTTTCATATCTCAATGAGTTTAAACGCAAAGCAAATTAAAAGTACCGACCCCGTTTTAGAAGTGATCGAACTGCTTAGCAAAATTGGTGGCTTAAATGATCATCGGGCTAATATATTTTTGATGTTATCTGAGGCTTATAATAATGCACTTGATCATGGTGTTCTTGGGCTTGACTCAGAGATAAAAAACCAAGAAGACGGTTTTTTAATCTATTATCAACAGCGAGAAGAAGCTCTGGCTTCGTTAAGCGAAGCATTAATCATTATAGATATTCAATATAGTCCCGAAACATTAGAATTAGACTTTACGATTTGTGACTCAGGGAATGGATTTTCAAAAACAGGGCAGAGTCAGCAAAACCTAGTTAGAGAACATGGTCGAGGTCTATGTTTACTTTCTGAGATAGCTTCTAAAGTCTCATTTAATAGCGCTGGCAACCAAGTCGAAATTAATTATAAATTAACTGCAAGCAAAGCTAGCTCGCACTAAAATCGCATGTTATCATTTCGGCATTATAGATGTTTGGATGGCTAAATGATTTCTACTTACTTATCTGTTGCCCAACTAGATTTACCTGAAAACCTTGTTGCGGAGCAATTATCAAACCTTGAGCAATATCTTGCAGAGTCAGCATTACCTTCAGTGCGCTGGCAGTACCAAATCCCTGAGCTAGGCGAGGGTGGTGCGTGTAGCTTATTTGGTTATTTGCAAGATGAACCATTCAAATTAAACGACTATGTTGCAGACAATGCTGTAAACACTGAAAAGCTGGCTAAGCTTCAACAAATCATCGATTTTGTCGTAGCCCAGACGCAAGTAGATTGGTTTGGTATTTATCAAGCAACAAATACAGACGAAGGCTCACAGTTATTGAAGCTGGTTTACCATGGCGCGCCAAGTCGTCCGTTATTTCCTCTAACAGACGCATTCGCTAAGGGTAGCAATAATGTACAGGTTGCACTATCTAAGCAAGGGCGTGTGATCAATAACGTTGCTGATTACCTTGCTCAAGGTGGTGAGTACTATACTTGCGATCCTAAAGTGAAAGCAGAGACCTGTTTACCATTACTTTCAGACAAAAACGAATGCTTAGGTATTATAGATGCAGAAGCATTTAATACTGATTTCTTTGATCAACAAACCCTTGCATTACTTGTGGCGTGTTGTATTAAAATTCCTCAACTCTTGGTCTAATTTAACTAGTAATTAGGCTGGGTTTTTATGTTAAGCTAGTGGCAACGCTAACCCCTATAAAAAGAGATAGTCAATGTTCTCAGAATTAAAACCATTACCAACAGATCCTATTCTTGGCCTAATGGCGGCCTTTAAACAAGATACAAACCCGAAGAAAATCGATTTGGGTGTAGGTGTTTATAAGGATGAGCAAGGCAATACGCCTGTATTAAAAGCGGTTAAAAAAGCGGAAGCGTTTCGTTTAGAAAACGAAACCAGTAAATCGTACATTGGCTTGGCGGGTAACTTAGATTACTGCCAAAAAATGGAAAACTTATTACTGGGTGAGCATCCTGCGTTATTAGCAAACCGTGTTCGCACTGCACAAGCACCAGGTGGTACAGGTGCACTTCGTGTTGCAGCTGAATTCATCAAGCGTTGCAATAAAGATGCAACGGTATGGGTTACTACGCCAACGTGGGCAAACCACATCAGCTTATTCGAAGCGGCAGGCTTAACAGTAAAAGAGTACCCTTACTACGATTACGAAAATAAAGACCTATTGTTTGATGACATGATAAACACCCTAAAGCAAGTGCCTAAAGGTGATGTTGTGTTATTCCACGCATGTTGTCACAACCCAAGCGGTATGGATTTAAATGCTGAGCAATGGAGCACAGTTGCTGATCTTGCTGTTGAAGTTGGTTTCACGCCACTTGTTGATATTGCTTACCAAGGTTTTGGTTCAAGCCTTGAAGAAGACGCTGCTGGTCTTCGTAAACTAGCTGCAGCGGTAGATGAGCTAATCATCTGTTCTTCATGTTCGAAAAACTTCGGTCTATACCGCGAGCGTATCGGTGCGTGTTCAATTATTGCAAAAGATGCTGCAACTGCTGATATCTCTAACTCTGTATTATTAAGCGTTGTACGTAGTATTTATTCAATGCCGCCTGCACACGGTGCTGATATTGTTAGCACGATTTTAGGCAGCACTGAGCTTACGCAAATGTGGCACGATGAGCTTGATGAAATGCGTAACCGTATTAATGGTTTACGTACTTTAATCAAAGAAAGCTTAGCAGCGAAAGGGATTGAACAAGATTTCTCATTTATTGACCGTCAAAATGGTATGTTCTCATTCCTAGGTATTAATAAAGAGCAAATCGAACGCTTACAAAAAGAGTACTCAATCTACATTGTTGGTTCTAGCCGTGTAAACGTTGCTGGTATCAGTGATGCAAACATTGATTACTTTGCTAATGCAGTAGCAGACGTTTGTAAATAATCGGCTCTATAGCGATAAAAAACCGCAGTCACTGCGGTTTTTTTGTATCTAAATTTTATTTGCGGACAGGGCTAATGTAACCAGCGTATCGCATCATTTAGCATTGCATTATAGCTATCAAGCGGTGCATCAAGGCTGGCTATCAGTATCGTGTCAGCTTGTTTACCGCGGTTTATATGCCCAGCAAAACGTTCATCACTGAAATCTTCTGAGCCAGTACCAAAAGGCTGTTCGTCAGCAGGGACGATAAAGACAGTCATTGGGCCAAAGTCAGATTCAAATACCAAGTGCAGTCCTTTTTTCCCCTGAAAATTACAAAACATTAAATAAGTAACTTTACCGGGTAGCTCATCTAAATGTCCGCCAATTGTGGCAAACTTTTCGTTCACATAGGCAAGGTCAATTGGCTCATGTTTATCAAGCGAGTCAATTTCATGATACAAATGAGTAAAAGCATGCTCACCAACACTGTATAACGTATGCTGTTTGTTAGTAACGAAGAACACACTAATTGCCACTAAAAACGACGCTGCAGCCGCTAAATAAAGGCGATTAAAGGCAAAGCGCGACTTAGCCTCAATAATAGTGTCTAACGGCTGCTCAGAGAGCTGTTCTTCTGCTGCATAAGTATTATCAATAATTCGCTTTGCTAGATTTTCAGGCACGGGTACGTTGAGTGCTTTACTTAGCTCATCATCTAAGGCACGTACATCATCGATAAACGCCTGTTTATCTTCGTCCTGCTCGGCAAACGCGTCAAGCTCCTTATCAGTCGTGCTTGGCTCGGCGAGGATGCGGCGGCGAAACTCGAGTTCATCCATTAATTTGATGCTCCTCTAAGTTGATCATCATCACTGCTTAAAGCCTCTTTAAGCTGGTTTCTGGCACGGAAAAGACGTGTCATTACCGTGTTTTTATTTAAATCGAGTATCTCGGCAATTTCATCACCCGAACACCCCATTACTACTTGTAACAGCAGTGGCTCGCGATACTCTTCTGATAACTTTCCAATTTGTCGTTGAATCACTGTTTGTTCCATTTCAGCATCAAGCGTCGTGCTTTTTTCATCTACAAGTGTGTCATTTTCAACATCGGCGTAATCAAATTGTTTACGTTCGAATCGCCGAGCATTTTCTCGTCGTAATATAGTGAGTAACCAAGGTTTAGCTGCTTGCTGATCTTGCAGTGAATCCAAGGCACGCCAAGCCCTCAGGAAGGTTTCCTGCACTAAGTCTTCTGCAATACTCTGATCACGACATAACCAATATGCAAAGCGAAAAAGCTCACTGTGGTAGATATGAACCAGTGCTTCATATCGCTTTTGTTTTTCTGTCATAGTAAATAAGACCCGCCCACCAGAAAAAAACTTTCTGAATTTATATTATTTTTACATAAAAAACGGCTAATTGTAGATTAGCCGTTTAAATTCAACGTATTAATATTAATCGTATAGATTCTTTAATACATCTTCTTGGTTTGTCGACTTAACGTGCTTAGTGGCTTGGCTAAGCAAAGCCACAATCTTTGCTAAATCAGGATGCTCGTCTGCTGAACTATAGAGTTTAGCGCGTAATTTAGCAATTTCCTCATTGAGGGCTTGATTGTTAAGTGTTGCTTGCAGGTGCTCAATTGGTCGTGTTGTGTGACCGGTTTGCTGTTTAGCGTAGGCCATTAACGTGCTGTAGAAGAGAGCATTGTTGCGTTGTTTAGCGACCTTCTTAAGCTCATCAAGTGATGTTGAAGAAGCAGCTACTGATTGTGGTGCGACTTCACGTACTGTTGGGCGTTTTTTAATATACAGAACCAAAGTGACTAACCACAGGCCATAGCCTACAGCTGCAACAATTACGAGCCAAGCTGGTGTGCTGACTTGAGTGACAGTTTGCACAGCCGGTGGTATATCTGTCACAGCGGCAGAGTTGTCAGTTTGGGGCTGTGTAAGCGTCGCTGGTGGCGGGGTTAATGGGTTAGTACTTGGTATCACCGTAATTGTGCGTGCAGGAAGCGTGGCATAACTGATACGGTTTATTTTAGTATTAAACCAAGGCAATTTTATTTCAGGTAAAGTGTATGTTCCTGGTGTTTGAGGTAATAACGCATAAGACGCTGTTTGCTGAGAAATAACGCGACCATCACGCACTAAGTGGTTATTCTCTTTTTGATCAGGGTAACTTCTAAAACCTTGTACTTGTGGCATCTCGATATCAGGCAGCTGTTCTTTGGTGACACCAAGCGCGGTGAGTTTGATTGTACGTGTAATTGGCGTACCTACCTCTACCGTGTCATCTTTTGGTTGCCATTGCTCATCAAGGTTGACTAATTCACTTGGCAGCCAAGCACCTGTGTAGTTATCAGGAATTGGTTTTATGTCTACATCAACATTTTCACCCATAGCTGAAATTGCCATTTGGCGATAGTTTTGACGGATACGGCCATTAAAGACAGGGGCTGTAATGGTATTAATGCCGCTTTTTTGTGGTTGCACTAGGTATTCGCGAGTGATCACCAAATAACGCTTTCCATCAATCAGCTCATAGCTTTCTGATTGTTTATTGATGGCGGTTAATTCGGCATTTTCCATTTCTGGTGTCGTAAGGTTGCCATCAAGTAGCTCTTTATTGTTGTCTATGTATAGCTTAACTGTATAAACACCAGCTTCTTGCACATACAAACTTTGCGGTTTAATACTGGTTTTGATAAATGCATCTTGGCTTTGTTCAGAGTTTTGACTCCGTTTGCTAACCGTTAACTCAATTGGCTGCGAAGTTGCACCTGCGACGGTAAATGCTGGGATTGTGTAAGTCCCTTCTTTGCGAGTCATTAATTTTACAGACCAACTCGTTTGCTTACTGATTTCACCATTAATAATGTTGGTGCGGGTACTAACGCTCGTTGGTCCAACAACAAAGTCTTTTAATAGTACAGAGGTATCAGGTTGCTCGCTGTTGATGGTGTCGTCAGCGGTAATAGTTAATATGAAAAACTCACCTGCAAGGACTGGGTTTTTATCAACACTTGCCTGTAGTTGGGTGGCAGCCCAAAGCGGCGCTGCCGCGATTAGCAATAAACAACATAATAATCGCATTACCATGATTTTTCGGCTCCTCGTGGACGACGTTGATAGTTTCGTTTTTGTGCTTCTAATTGCATTTTATTTCTTAATAAGATCGCAGGATCATCAGGGACTTTACGAAGTAACTGATTAAGCTGTTGTGCTTTTTCTTTCTCTTCATTAGTCAGTTCAGCTGCTTGTGCCTGCATAGCTTGTTGCTCTGCTTGCTGTTTAGCTTGTTCATCGCTTTGCGATGGCTCTGGCTTTGCATCTTGTTGCTCGGGGGACTGCTCTGGCTTTTGTTCACCTGATTGTGGTGACTGTTGTGCTTCAGATTCCATTTCAGGTTTGTTTTGCTGGCCACTTTCAGACTCGCTTTGCTCACCTTTTTGATCTGATTGTTCACCTTGCTCAGAGGGTTGTTGCCCCTCTTGCTGCTCACTTTGCTCAGAGTTTTCACCTTGCTGGGAATTCTCTCCCTGTTGCTTTTGCTGGTTATCTTGCTGGCCATCGCTGTTTTGTTGATCATTGTTTTGCTGTTGATCTTGTTGCTGCTGTTGTTGCTCTTGCTGCTGCAATAACTGTTCAACGAGGGCTTGGTTTTCTTTTGCTTCAGTAAAATCATTTTTAAGTTGCTGGGCTTGTTTATAAGCCTCTATGGCTTGCTCTAGCTCACCAGCCTTGGCAAGAGCATTACCATAGTTATACAAACCAGTAGCTGACTTATCTTCGCTAAAGGCGTCCATGGCCGCTTGGTAATTACCTTGCTGATAAAGGGCTGCGCCTTTTAGTTGCGCGTTTTCTGCTTGTGCGGCTTGTTCAAATTGATTCTGCTGATAGGCATCAAGGGCGCGTTGGTCTTGGTTTTTAAACACCTCTGGTAACTCAGCGGCGTAAACCTGTTGCTGAGGCAGTAGCATAACAAACAAAACCCCAAGCACTAGGCTGCTTCGGCGAATCAAAAAAAGTGCTAACGGTAGTAAAATAATCAGGCCATAAATACCCGCATCAACACGCCATAAAGCTTGGCTTTGTTTTTCATCTTTAAGCACTTCAGCATTGGCACTAGGTGCGAATGTTTTAATATCTTGATTACTGGTTTGATAAAGCGCAAATTTGCCACCACTATTACGTGCAAGTGCATTTAAGCGACTCACATTTAATTTTGGAATAACAATTTGTCCTTGCATGTCTTTCAAAAAACCACCTTCAGGAAGCTTGATTGGCGCACCTTGCTCAGTGCCTACACCATAAATATTTAAGCGATAATCCGATTCACTTGTAAAGCGAGCAATATCTTCTTGGTCAAGTTGGTCAACACCATCCGTTACTAAAATAATATCGCCTTCAAGGTAACCCGCTTGTTTAAGTAGCTCATTTGCTTTTTCTAAACCATCAATCACATTTGAGCCTTTGCTTGGCATGATATCAGGGCTTAGGCTTGGGATAAGATTAGCCAACGTGCTGGCGTCATTGGTTAGCGGCGAAATAGTAAATGCAGAGCCTGCATAAGCAACCAATGCTGTATCACCTTCTTTGAAAAGCTCAATCATATCAAGTGCTTTAAAGCGAGCTTGAACTAAGCGGCTTGGCGCAATGTCGGTACTGAACATAGAGTACGACATATCCATCACAATGACTCGAGCGTTTTTTGCTTGAAACACTGGCACTTGTTTTTTCTCAAAGCTTGGGCCTGCAGAAAACACAATAGCTAATAAGGTAAACAGCGCAACTAACCAAAGTGGTTGGCTTTGTTTTTTGTGGTTGTCGCTCATTACAAACTGTGCCAAATGGGGGGCTATTAAATCAGCTGGGGCGCTCTTTTTATTGCGCACTAACAACACACTAAAAATAATCAATGCTGGGATTAATAACCAAAGTAGGGCAGGGCGAATAAATTCAAAATCCATACTAGCTCTCCTGCTTAAATTGGCGGATAAAACTGACTAGCATTGCTAAGCTTATTAAGCCAAGCGCTATAAGCAGTGGAATATAAAACAAAGAAATTTGCGGGCGGAACGTTTGCTCATCGCTACTAATAGGCTCAAGTTTATCAAGCTCTTGATAAATTTGTTGTAAACCAGCCACATCTTTTGCTCTAAAGTATAAGCCGCCGGTTTGCTCTGCAATACGCTTTAATAAGCTTTCATCAAGGTTACCACCATTCATGCCACCCATATTAAATAGGCTAAAACCACGTGGGTTATCTGAGCCAACGCCAATGGTATATACTTTGATACCTTCTTCGCGGGCTAACAGTAGCGCATCTTCTGGATCGAGGTTACCAGCGGTGTTTTGTCCATCAGTTAATAGCACAACAATACGATTACTTTCATCTTTGTTGGCAAAGCGTTTTACCGATAAACCTAATGCATCACCGATGGCTGTTGCTCGGCCAACTAGGCCAATTTGTGCTTCGCTTAGCATTTGGCTCACAGTTTTAACATCACGTGTAAGTGGCGTTTGTAAAAATGCCGTATCGCCAAATAAAATAAGACCAAGGCGGTCACCCTGACGCTGCTCAATAAAGTCACTTAATACAGCTTTTACCATGGTTAGCCTATCGACATATTGATTCTGATAGGCCATATCTTGCTCGGTCATTGAGCCAGATAAATCCACTGCAAGCATAATGTCGCGGCCTTCATTAGGCAGTGTGATAGGCTCATCAAGCCAAGTTGGGTTTGCTATTGCAACAACCAGTGAACCCCATACTGCCCATTCGAGTAATGAAACTTTACGGCTATGTTGCTGCACTGTTTGATTATTCAAGCCAAGCTTAGCAAAGCCTGGGATACGTAAACGTAACTGCCCTTGCTGCTTTAGCGGCATAAAGCGGCTTAATAACCAAGGAAGTGGTAAAAGTACAAAACACCATGGCCAACTAAACTCAAACATTGATTGGCTCCTTGAGTTTAAAGTTGTGGATGGCGCTGCGTAATTTAGCCCCAAGCTCGGCATTATTCGTTTGCTGTTGATAAAGTGGCATTAGTTCATCGTAACTAAAGTTGTCGCCACTAAGCTTAGACAAGCTTTCTGACCACTTTGCTAAAGGCTGAGAGGCAAGCTGGTTGTTGTAATAATGACGAGTTAAACGTTTTAAAATAATGTGTAGCTGTTGTGCGTCATCATCAGCCACTGTTTTACTTAATTTAATGGCTTGTTTTTTGGCTTTTTTAAACTGCTGGTTTTTATATAAAAGCACTAAGCCGACAATTAATAACGAACCAACTAAGGCGATGATAAGCCACCAAATTGGAGCAAGTGGCCACCATGCAACCTCGGTTGGTGCAATGACATCATGTAAGCCATCTAGCGGATTTTTTTGCATTGTTACTTTCTCACTAATTGCAGCTCAAGTGGGGTGGCTGCACTGAATGAAATTAAACTAAGCCCAGATTTTTGTAAGCGTTTTAATCTATTAGAAAACGACTCTTCAGCAGACTTAGCAAAACGCTCGCGAAATTGCTTATCCATTAACGGTAAAGCCAGCTCTTGACCATTAGCCGACACGGTCACAGTTTGCTTAAAAGCCGGTAACTGATGCTCGAATGGGTCGCTAATATGGCAGCCAATTAACTCACAGTGTCTGCTTAGCATCTCAAGCTGTTTGAAGCTTGCTTCATCAAGGGCACTGAAATCAGAGACGATATAAACCAAGCTTCCTGGTTTTGCTAAATGATTAAGGCGTTTAAGGTTTTCGCTAAATAAGCTGGTGGTTGTTTTATCTATATTAGTCAGTGCTTGGCTGTGAATATCACATAAATTGTGACAAAGCTTTAGCACTGCTTTTTCGCGCGATGTAGGCTTTAATTCGTGATGGCTATGCTGATTAAACACCAGACCACCAATCCGATCACCGCGTTGACATGCTGACCATGCAACTAATGCGCTAATGTGCGCTGCTTGCACTGACTTTAATAATAACTTTGAGCCGAACAGCATTGAGTTTGAAAAGTCAGTAAATACGAAAACAGGGCGTTCTTTTTCTTCTTGAAACAGCTTAGTGTGGGTTTCGCCAGTACGTGCGGTAACACGCCAGTCGATAGAGCGTATGTCATCACCGGCTTGGTAATGCCGTACCTCGGCAAACTCCATACCGCGACCTTTATGAGGCGCAAGGTATTGCCCAGCTAAACTGTTTTTGATTTTTACTTTGGGCGCAAGTTCTAGCAAGCGAGCTTTGGCTTTGTAATACATCAACTCTTTGAGTGATAAGTTTACGCCTTGACTATGGCTTGCCGCTAACCACGCCGCTGTATCAAATTGGCTCGACATAGCTTATGGTACTGCCACCAATTCTAAAATACGGCTGATCACATCGTCTTTACTAATGCCATCGGCCTGCGCTTCGTAGCTCAATATAATACGATGACGCAACACATTGTGAAGCACAGCTTGGATATCATCAGGGGCTACAAAATCACGACCTTCAAGCCAAGCATGAGCACGCGCACACTTATCAAGGGCAATCGTTGCACGTGGGCTTGCACCATATTCAATCCAGCGGCCAAGTTGCTCATCAAGTTCAGACGCTTCACGGGTGGCAACAATTAATTGTACTAGGTACTTCTCTAGTGGTTCAGCTAAGTACAAACCCAAAATGGCTTTACGGGCAGCAAAAAGCTCACTTTGACTAATTTGTTGCGTCGTTGCTTGTTTATCAGAGATGGCCTCGCCACGGGTTAAGCGTAGGATATCTAATTCGTGTTCAGCACCCGGGTAATCAATGCTTAAATGCAGTAAAAAGCGGTCAAGCTGAGCTTCTGGCAGTGGGTAAGTGCCTTCTTGCTCAAGCGGATTCTGCGTTGCCATAACCATAAATAGGTCAGACAGTGGATAGGTGTTTTTACCAACAGTTACTTGGCGTTCGGCCATTGCTTCAAGAAGTGCTGATTGTACTTTAGCTGGAGCACGGTTAATTTCGTCAGCCAATATTAGGTTATGAAATAACGGGCCTTTTTCAAATACGAACTCACTGGTTTGCTGACGATAAATATCGGTACCGGTGACATCCGCAGGTAGTAAGTCAGGGGTAAATTGAACTCGTTGGAAGCTGCCTTCAACGCCTTTTGCTAATGCATTTACAGCACGGGTTTTTGCAAGACCCGGAGGGCCCTCAACTAATAAGTGGCCATCAGCCAAAATTGCGATTAACAGTGCTTGAGTTAATTGGGGTTGGCCGATAATTTGCGTGTCTAAGTATGTTTTTAATTGTGAAAATGCGTTAACTGCCATAATAAAAAGACTGTCCTAAAAGCGTGAGTCAAAAATTGTTTTTTATACCGCACAAACGTGAAACGTTCAGTGCTTATCAATCGTGTTTACGCTACCGTGAATGGGGCGCTATCAACAAGTTATAAGGATTCAAAAGTTATAACACAAGTGTTAGACAGAAAATCCTCAAATAGTTCGTTATTTTTTAAGGAATTTTATCCTAGCCTATAAAAATTTTAGCCTACCATATAAATACAGTGTTTTTTTGTAAATCGGTCGAAAAAAGCCTATGGTTGAAAACTTACTATTGGCATTCGTACACGGGTTGTTTTAGAATCAGGAAAAACAAACAGGTCAGACCTGTCAGCGGGAGAGCATAAATGTCTGAGCAAAATATACTTAAAACAGCAAAAGGCGATCGTATCGCAATCGTTAGCGGCCTACGAACGCCGTTTGCAAAGCAAGCCACAGCATTCCACCATGTACCAGCCCTTGATATGGGTAAGTTAGTTGTCAACGAAATGCTTGAGCGACTAAATTTCGATAAATCTGAAATCGACCAACTGGTATTTGGTCAAGTAGTACAAATGCCAGAAGCGCCAAATATTGCCCGTGAAATCGTATTAGGTACGGGTATGCCTGTATCTGTTGATGCTTATTCTGTATCGCGTGCGTGTGCGACAAGTTTCCAAGCCATTGCTAACGTGGCTGAGTCAATTATGGCAGGCTCAGTGCAAGTTGGTATCGCGGGCGGTGCTGACTCATCATCTGTATTACCTATTGGTGTTAGCAAAAAATTAGCGGGTAGCCTTGTTGATTTAAACAAAGCACGCACTTTTGGTCAGCGATTAAAGATTTTCTCAAAACTGCGTCTTAAAGACTTACTGCCTGTACCGCCAGCTGTCGCTGAGTACTCTACTGGCTTATCTATGGGTCAAACAGCTGAGCAAATGGCGAAAACGCATAACATTAGTCGCGAAGATCAAGATGCTTTAGCACACCGTTCTCACACTCTTGCAAGCCAAGCGTGGGCTGATGGTAAACTGAAAGACGAAGTGATGACTGCCCATGTTGCACCTTATAAGAGCTTTATTGAGCAAGACAATAACATCCGTCATAACTCAACAGTTGAAGGCTACGCCAAATTAAAGCCTGTATTTGACCGTCATCACGGCTCAGTTACCGCAGCTAACGCTACACCATTAACAGATGGTGCAGCAGCGGTATTAATGATGAGTGAGAGCAAAGCTAAAGCATTGGGTTACAACATTTTAGGTTATGTACGCAGTTTTGCTTTCTCTGCAATTGGTGTACATGAAGACATGCTAATGGGTCCGGCGCACTCAACGCCAATTGCCTTAGATAGAGCTGGTATCACATTAGCTGATTTAGATTTAATCGAAATGCACGAAGCATTTGCAGCGCAAACACTTGCCAACATGAAGATGTTTGCGTCAGATAAATTTGCACAAGAAAAGCTAGGTCGTAGTAAAGCGATCGGCGAAATTAACATGGACAAGTTCAATGTATTAGGTGGCTCTCTTGCATACGGCCACCCATTTGCGGCAACAGGCGCGCGCCTGATCACGCAAAGCTTACATGAACTTAATCGTCGCGGTGGCGGCTTAGCGCTTACGACTGCGTGTGCAGCGGGTGGCTTAGGCGCAGCCTTTGTATTGGAGAGTGCGTAATGACAGATTCAGTATTTAGTTTATCAGTGGCTGATGACGGCGTAGCCGTTGTAACTATTGATGTGCCGGGTGAAAAAATGAACACCCTTCGAAGTAGTTTTGCAGAAGATTTAAAAACCTTACTTAAAGACGCACAAGAAAAAGCGGTAAAAGGCATGGTATTTATCAGTGGTAAAAGCGATAACTTTATCGCTGGTGCTGATATTAAAATGCTTGATAGCGCCAATAGCCGTGAAGATGCATTAGCGTTAAGCGAAATGTGCCAGCAAGCATTTTTCGATATGAAAAAGCTGCCTTTCCCAACGGTTAGTGCCATACACGGTGCAGCATTAGGTGGTGGTTTAGAGTTTGCTTTAGCTTGTGATTATCGCGTGTGTTCAGACAGCGATATCACTAAGCTTGGTTTACCTGAAGTACAGTTAGGCTTATTACCAGGGGGTGGCGGTACACAACGTTTACCTAAATTAGTTGGTTTGCAAAAAGCACTTGAGTGGATGCTTACAGGTAAACAAGTGCGTGCAAAGCAAGCGAAGAAAACAGGCTTAGTAAATGATTGTGTCCCGCACAGTGTATTACTAGATGTTGCTAAAGAGTTTGCACTCAAAGGGAAGGCTAAGGTTACTAAACCTAAGCTAGACCGATTAAGCCAATTACTTGAGTCAAACCCATTTGGTCGTAATATTATTTTCAAAAAAGCACAAGAAAATGTGCTGAAGAAAACAGGCGGTCACTACCCAGCTCCTTTAGCGATTATTAAAGCGGTTCGTGCAAGTGTTGAGCTTGATCAGTTAAAAGCATACAAAACTGAAGCTGAAGGTTTTGCCACGCTAGTTATGAGCGATGAGTCAAAAGCATTGCGCGGTATTTTCTTTGCAACCACAGAAATGAAAAAAGAGTGGCGCAATGATGACGCACCAGCAATCGCTAAAGCAGCAGTATTAGGCGGCGGCCTAATGGGCGCGGGTATTGCTCATGTTAGTGCCGTAAAAGCCGGTGTTCCAGTGCGCATTAAAGATGTGGCTGAAAAGGGCATTAGCAATGCAATGAACTACAGCTATAAAATTTTAGATAAAAAGCAAAAGCGTCGTATTTTATCTAAAGCAGAACTACAACAAACCATGAACCGCATTACCGGTACCACCGATTACAGCGGCTTTAAACACATTGATATTGTTATTGAAGCAGTGTTCGAAGATCTTGCTTTAAAGCAAGGTATGGTGGCTGATGTAGAACGTGAGTGCCAAGACAACACGATTTTTGCAAGTAATACCTCGTCATTACCGATTGCGCAAATCGCTGCTGATGCAGCACGTCCAGAAAATGTAATTGGTCTGCATTACTTCTCACCTGTTGAGAAAATGCCACTTGTTGAGATTATTCCACACGCTGGTACATCTGAAGAAACTATCGCACGCGTGGTTAACTTTGCCCGTAAGCAAGGTAAAACTCCAATTGTGGTTAAAGATATGGCTGGCTTCTATGTAAACCGTATCTTAGCGCCTTATGTAAATGAAGCGGCTAATTTACTGCTAGCAGGTGAGCCAATTGAAAAGATTGACCAAGCATTGGTTGAGTTTGGTTTCCCGGTAGGGCCTTTAGCGCTTCTTGATGAAGTAGGGATTGATATCGGTTCTAAAATTGCGCCAATCCTTGAAAAAGAATTGGGCGAGCGCTTTAAAGCACCTGACGCCTTTAATCGCTTAATCGATTCTAAGCGCTTAGGTCGTAAGACTGGCCGTGGTTTTTATCTTTACGACAAGAAAGATAAAAAAGTGGATGAGTCAGTATACGAGCTACTGGGTGTTACGCCATCACCTCGTTTAAACAAGAGCGAAATTGCTAAACGTTGTGTTGCGCAAATGCTGAACGAAGCGGTGCGCTGTTTAGATGATGGCATTATTGCAAGCCCGCGTGACGGTGATATTGGTGCTATTTTTGGTATCGGTTTCCCACCATTCTTAGGCGGTCCATTTAGCTATATGGATAAACTGGGTGCCGCACAAGTGAGCTCAGAAATGGCGACTTTTGCTAACTACAATCCAATTTTCACACCTTGCGATACGTTAAAAGCAATGGCTGAAAAGGGTAGTCGTTTTTACCAAGCAGAAAGCGAAGAGCCGGCAGTTGAAGAAGCTGCGCCTGTCGATCCGGTTGAAGTAACCAAAGAAGTGGTCGAAGACGAGCAAGCGTCAGAAGAAGCTGATACTGAAACAACTAAAAGCTAGTATTTTAATTAATTAGCTAATTTAAAAGCCCTGCTCACGTTGAGCGGGGCTTTTTGCTTCGATATTGGCCATAAGTGGTATTTAACTCGCCATGTCGGTTTGTTATAACTAGGTTTATTTACTAATTGATTAATCACCATGACTCTCACCACTGAGCGATTAACATTACGGCTGTTAAATGCCGATGACTGGCCATTGTTTTATACTTTGCATAATGATGCCCAAGTAATAGCGAAATGCTTTGATAAGCCATCAGAAGCGCAGCTACGCGCTAAGTTTAATGAACGTTTAAAGCCTTGGCAGCCAAATTCGAATTCACCACTGTGTTTAGTGATTGTTGAAACCAGCACAGGAAAAGAAGTTGGCGTGACTGGATTTACCTCATCAACAGTCCCTGAGATACAAGAAGTTGGTTATTTGCTATTGCCTAACTTTCATGGTCGAGGCTATGCCACTGAGTCTTTGCAAGCGGTGCTCGATTATGCCACATCAGAACATGCTGTACGTGAATTTAAAGCGGTTGTTACCGAAGGTAATATCGGTTCAGAAAAAGTACTTGAGAAGTGTGGCTTTCAGCTGATTGAAAAGCAACCTGACGCCTATGCAATTGGTGGTATTTTGTATGCCGATCATCATTATCATTTAAGCTGCACTGATCACAGAGTGTGATCAGTGCAAAACTTTTACAGATGAAGCTCAATCGCTTTTCTGTCTTTTTCTGGCATATTCGCAACCACTAAATTAAACGAATTATCGATCATTCGTTCAATTTCTCCTTGTGGTACGGTGCCATCTAAAATAACCGTATTCCATAAACGTTTGTTCATATGATAACCCGGGATCACAGACGGGAAAATATCACGTAATGCTTGAGCCTCATCAGGGTCGCACTTTAGATTAAGCCACCATACAAGGTTGCCTTCATCATCTGTTTGACCTTCTTTGCCCTCTGCGAGGGTAGCAAACATTTTATGATTAACTTTATAAACATCGACATCTTGGCCAAATGGTTGTGTGATCATCACCAATGGCTTGTTCATTAAATATTCGTGTACTGCGTGTTGATTCATGATCCAATCCTTGAAGTCATTTTTCGTAGTTATAAACATAGCAGCTTTTTCGTAGTTTGGAGACAACTATTGCCATAATTTGCTGAAAAATAGGATAAATCACAGATGTGATTTAAAACTATAAATTTTTATTGAACAAACGCTATTACGTGGTAAATTCCTGTCATCAAAAAACGATAGGAATACACCCATGCCTAAGGCAAGTGAAGTTAAAAAAGGCGCCGCTATTGAGCATAACGGCCGTGTTTTAGTAGTTAAAGATATTCAACGTTCTGTACCGCAAGGTCGTGCAGGTGGTAGCTTATACCGCATGCGTTTATACGATGTAGTAACAGGCGGTAAAGTGGATGAAACATTCAAAGACAGCGACATGCTAAAGCTAGCTGACTTAACTCGCCGTGAAGCAATGTTCTCTTACATTGACGGTGAAGAGTATGTTTTCATGGATAATGAAGATTACACGCCATATAACTTAAACAAAGAAGCGATTAGCGAAGAAATTTTATTCGTTAATGAAGAAACTCAGGGTCTTCACGTAATTGTAATTGATGGTGCTCCGGTTGGTCTAGACTTACCATCAAGCGTTGAACTTGTTGTTGAAGAAACAGACCCTTCAATTAAAGGTGCTTCTGCTAGTGCGCGTTCAAAGCCTGCACGTTTAACTACGGGTTTAACGATTCAAGTTCCTGAGCATATTTCTACAGGCGACCGAATTCGTATCAACACCGTTGAGCATAAATTTATGGGCCGTGCTGAGAAATAATGGCACTCACTGATAGAAACCGGCTAGTTGCCGGTTTTTTTGTGTCAAAAAATAGTATTTCAGTGTTTTATTAAGCGACAGAATAAAAGTTTGCTCCTACAAAGGCATTGAAAAAGGGACAGAAAAGCCGCATCATTAAGGGCTTACGAAAACAATAATAATGCTAGTTGTCGATTAATGTTAAACCACGGATTGGAAAACAGAGAATATATAAAACTTCCCGAAGGCGTTGATATCGCCATAACTCCTGCTGGCGTTGTTGCCCGAAGCTACGCTTACCTTATTGATTTTATTATCCGAGGCCTTGTTTTAATTGCTGTGAGCAGCGTTTTGGCATTTTTAGGCGATGCAGGGCAAGGGCTTATTTTAATTGCTTACTTTGTAATTTCTTGGGGGTACAACATTCTTTATGAAATGGAGAATGGCCAAACACCCGGTAAAAAAAGACTTAAAATTCGTGTTGTGCAAGATAATGGCTTACCCGCGAGCTTTTCGCAAATAGTGGTGCGCAACTTATTACGCCCCGCAGATATGTTACCGATAGGCTATTTCTTGGGTCTTGTGGTTATGTTGTTTAACAACCGTTTCAAGCGAATTGGTGATTGGGCTGCTGGTACTATGGTTATTTATGAAGACGAGTTAGAAGCGCGACCAGAGCTGTCGAAAGGCCAAGTGCATGTCCCTACAGTAAGTTTAACTACCGAAGAGCAACTTGCAGTGCTGGCTTTTGCTGAGCGTCATGACGAGTTATCTGATGCTAGGCGCCACGAACTAGCGCGTATTCTCGCAGAGTCATTTGCGACAGATGAAAACAATATTGAGTGGCACTTGCTCAGTTATGCGCGCCATTATGCTGGACAAGTCAATGATAATACAGATTACCCACCGCAAGAGGGTAAACCATGAAACAAACTCAATTTGTAAAGTCGAATAGTGAACGCTGGGATGAATTTAAGACTTTGTGTGAACAAAAAAGTACAGAGACTTTACCTATTCACTTTCCTAATTTGTATCGAAAAGTGTGTAATGACTTAGCCATTGCGCAAAGTCGTCAATACAGCCCCGTGTTGATTGAGCAAATCAATAGACTCGTGCAGTTAGGGCAAAAGCGACTTTATTTATCGCGTAGTAATCAATTTTCTGAATTATGGCACGTAGCACGCACAGCATTTCCTCGCGCCCTATATGAAAACCGTTTAATGCTTGGTATTAACTTATTGGCATTTTGGGGATTGGCTCTTATTGCTTTTATTTGGGTGACACTTGACCCTGATGCCGTCTATACATTTTTAGGGCAAGGCGCCGTCCTTAATATCGAACAAATGTATAACCCCAGTGGTAGCGTACAATCGGCTGAGCGAGGCGCATCACAAGATCTCATGATGTTCGGGGTCTACATTTACAATAATATTGGTATTGCATTTCAGATGTTTGCAGGCGGTGTGTTGTTCTGTGTAGGCGCTGCCTTTTTCTTATTATTCAATAGCTTTTATTTTGGGGCTATTGCCGCTCATATTGTTAATGTTGGTTTTGAAGGGCCGTTTTTCTCATTTGTTATCACCCATGGCTCGTTTGAGTTAACCGCTATCATCATTGCCTCAGCGGCAGGCTGTCAGATTGGTTACGGGCTTTTAAATCCCGGCCAGTTTACCCGTGCATATGCGATGAAACAGGCTGCTCAAAAAGCACTCCCACTGATTGTTGGGGCGTTTTTAATGTTGGTGATAGCCGCTTTTATTGAAGCATTTTGGTCACCTCGTGATATTGCTAATGAAGTTAAATATTTAGTTGGCAGCGGTTGTTGGGCTTATGTCATTTTTCGCTTATATAAGGGTATGCGTTATGGAGCTTAATCACCTAAGCTTTAACCCTCGTAAGCGCAGCGCCTACGAAACCTTTGATTTAGCGGTATTACTGGTTAAGCAACACTTTGTAGCATTGGTAGCTATGTATTTAATAATGGCTGTCCCGGTGTTTTTAATGATTGGCCTGTTGTTTAATTGGGGAATAAGTGCTTTTGTTATCTGGTGGCTCAAGCCTCTATTTGAGCGGCCATTACTGGATTACATGTCAAAAGCGGTGTTTAATCAGCCGCTAAGTATTAGTCGTAGCTTAAGGTCAGTGAAACAGTTAAAAATGACCGACATGGTCGCTCATCTAACGATATATAGGCTTAGCCCAAATCGTGCATTTTTAGCGCCAGTTGAGCAACTAGAACGACTTTCAGGTGAACGAAAAACCAAGCGTAAGCAAGTATTGTTTGCCTCAACGAAGCCTAAGCAAACACTATGGATGCTGTTTTGTGTGCATTTTGAATACATTTTGTTGATGGGGATATCGGCACTGACTATCGCATTAATCCCCCAATCGTTTTCTGCCGAAGAGGCTATGTACCAAATTTTTGAATCTCCAGAGTGGCTAGAGATAGCTTTTAACCTTATCTACATAATTAGTATTTCGTTGGTTGCACCTTTATTTGTTAGTGGTGGATTTCTTGCTTATTTACACCGCCGTGTAGAGCTTGAAGGTTGGGACATTGAGCTGGCATTTAAAAACATTCGTACCCGCCTCGCAGGCTTACTCAGTGCTGTTGGGCTATTTATGCTAACAATGTTTACCCTGCAACCATCAACTAGTTATGCTGAGCAAATCGATAAGCAAGCGATAAAAGAGCAAGTCACCGCACTCTATAATGAGCCTAATGTCATCGAAACAGAAACCACCTGGGTGCCAAATTTAGAGCCTACAGAGAGTTCATCACACAGTGATTGGTCATGGCTTATCGATCTGTTTACAGCGATAGGTAATGGGTTTGGTGTATTAGTTTGGCTGTTAGTTGGATTATTATTGGTTTGGCTCGTTTATTACTTGATTAAAAAACGAGGTTTTTTTGCCAACTTAAGCTTACCTGAGCGCACAAAAGTAACTGAAGAGTCAGTGATCCCAACCTTATTTGCAGAGATTAAAAGTAAAGATTTACCATCAGATTTAATAGCTGCTGCACAGCAATGCTTTGAGCAAGGTGAGCATCGCTTAGCGTTAGCGTATTTGCTTCATCATACCCTGAGTTGGGCTCAGCAGCATCACCAAGTGCGCCTGCACCGCTCGATGACTGAACGCGAATGTAAACGTGCAATTGATGCAAAGGTGCCAAATCAAGGACAAGCGATATTTGCCCGCTTATTTTCTGCATGGGTCGCGGTTGCTTGGGGTCATAAAACCCCTGATATCAATTTTGTAGAGTTAACTGCACAAATTACAGCAATGACAGCAAATACTCAGGAGCAAGCCCATGAAGCTTAAGGTTGTGCTAATTGCTCTATTAGTCTTGTTTACCGTGTTTATCGTTGCCTCACTGGCCTCATTAGATTGGGAAAAAAGAGAAGTTGAAATAGGGTTTCATTCAGATGTTGCCAAAGATAACTTCACCATGGCCCAACGTCTTTTAAAGGCCAATGGAATAAGTTGGATCAAAGATAAACACTTGGCTGAACAAGCACAAAGTGAAGAGCTTGCGATAGATCCAAAAAGCATTTTAATTTTAGATGAAGCCGTACTTGCTGACTCTTATCTGCTTGATACTCAGCTTGCTGACTGGGTCGCTGATGGCGGGCGTTTAATTTATGTATTAAATAGGCAGCGCGAAGAGCTAGCAATCGATAATTCAGTGTTCTTTGGGCAGCTTGGCATCAATGTGCTAAGTCAAGAAGATGTCTTTGAGTATGATTTTGCGATGCGCAAAGAGGGAGATAAAAACAGTGTGTTGTCTATTGATGAAAATACTGAGCTCGAACTCGAATTAAGCCGTGCCTTTTACATCGAAAACTGCCTTGGTGTAAGTACAAATACTTCTGAGGGCAAAACCCTAATGTGTGATTTTGCCTTTGGTCAAGGCAGAGTAGTTGTGATGCCATCGTTATTACCTTTTACTAACTATCGTTTGCGCCACCTCGACCATGGCAGTCTATTACTTTGGTTAAGTAAAGGCGCTAAGAGTATTAGCTATGTTCCATACCTGACTTACCCTAATTGGCTTGCAAAGCTTTGGCACTGGAGCTGGCAATTTGTAGTGACTCTAGTGTTATTAATTGTGCTTGCAGTGTGGCATATTACGAGCCGTATTGGCCGAGCATATGCCCCTGATTTTGAAGCTAAAACCAGTTTTAATCAGCATATTCGTGCACTCGCAAATTTTTACTCTGAGCACGGCCATGAAGCCGTATTATTTGCCGCACTCAAGAAAGACTTTTACAGCAAGGTAGAAGCGCGTGTACCAAACTTTAAAATGCTAAGTGCAGAAAAACAGGCGCAGAGTATTGCTAATTTAACCCATTTTGAAAAACAACAGGTAGCGCAGCTATTGGCTAGCAAGTTACCTGACTCAAAAACACAAAGAACAAATTATATAAAACGATTTAAACAGTTAAGGAATGCCTTATGAGCACGGAATTAGACACTAATCGCATGAGCTTAGTTGAGGCCGCTGATGCAGTAAAACAAGTAAAGCATAACATTTCGCGTGTGTTAGTCGGTCAAGATGCCATTGTTGAAGATGTGCTTACCGTTCTTTTTGCGGGTGGCCATGTGCTGCTTGAAGGGGTTCCGGGACTTGGTAAAACATTACTTGTTAGAGCTTTAGCTAAAAGCTTAAGTGTAAATTTCTCACGTGTACAATTTACCCCAGACTTAATGCCATCGGATGTTGTTGGTCATAGTTTATATGATATGAAGTCAGGTGAGTTTAATATCAAAAAAGGCCCTGCCTTTACTAATATCTTACTTGCTGATGAAATTAACCGTGCGCCAGCAAAAACGCAATCAGCCTTACTTGAAGTGATGCAAGAACAACAAATCACTATTGATGGCGAATCGTTATTAATAAACTCCCCGTTTATGGTATTAGCCACTCAAAACCCACTAGATCAAGAAGGGACTTACCCATTACCAGAGGCCGAATTAGACCGCTTTATGATGAAAGTAGAGCTTGGTTTTCCTTCTCATGAATCGGAAGTTGAGCTTTTAAAACTGAATACACAAATAGTTTCTAATGAAAGCAAAGTGGAGCAGCTTCCAGCGGTATTAGATGCCAAGCGTATTGCTGAAATTAAACAGCTTTGTGCGGATATTTTAGTAGACGAGCAAATTCTTAATTATGCCGTTGATATAGTTCGTAGCTCACGAACTTGGCAAGGCGTGCTGCACGGTGCAGGGTCACGTGCCTCAATTAATATCATTAAAGCTGCAAAAGTAATGGCATTGATCAATGGCCGTGATTTTGTTACCCCAGATGATGTGAAGCTAGTCTCGCCAAATATTTTAAGGCACCGTTTAATTTTATCTGCGGATTTAGAACTGGAAGGTGTTTCGTTTGACGAAGTGATCAGTGCTATTTTAGCCAGTGTTGAAGCGCCACGCTCATGAGCCGTATCAAGCTTAGGCCAGCAAAACGTTTAGTTGTGTTAACAGCACTCATTCTGTTGCTTATGCTTGTGTGTGCTATTGCTCAGGTAAATGGCATGCTTTTAACCGCCTTGTTATTGGTGCCAGCTTTAGTTGCAATTGTTGATTGCTTGGCAGCTAAGTCAACGCCTTTACTCGAAGTAAGCGCAGAAACTAACCTAAATATGGCTTTATACAGACGCCAAGATTTAAACGTGTTGATTAAAAATAATGCCAAACATGCTAAGCAATTAGATGTGAGTGTGCATTTAAGCAACGCTATTGAATTGTTAAAGCCAGTGCAAACCCTATTCATTGACGCTAAGCAACAGGCAAAGCTGGTCTTTATGATACGCGCCCATAAGCGGGGGGATGCACAAATTAGTGCGATTGAGCTTAGGGTGGGGTCGCCACTAGGCCTTTGGCAAGCAAATTGGTTGGCAACTCAAGCTACTCAGTTAAAGGTCTACCCAGACTTTAGCCGTGTTACCTCTAAACAGCATTTAAACGGGATCGTGAATAAGCCTATTTCGGGGTTAAAACTCACCAAAAAGCGCGGTGATGGTATTGAATTCCAGCAATTACGCGAATATCGCCAAGGTGACAGCGTCAGGCAGATAGATTGGCAGGCAACAAGTAAACGCCGAAAATTAATTTCGCGAGAGTATCAAGAAGAGCAAAACCAGCATGTAATAGTTATGCTTGATGCCTCAAAAAAAATGGCCGTAGAAGCCAATGAAGGCAGCCACTTTGATCATGCTTTAAATGCATTATTGCTACTTTCTCACACGGTTTTAAAGCAAGGTGATTGGTTTAGTATGCAGAGCTTTAACCAAAACTTACGCTGGTTACCCGATGTTAAAGGCGCGCAGAATGTATCTCGGGTGATGAATCATTTTTATGATTTATACCCAGATAATAGCAGCAGTGACTATTTGGTAGCTGTAAACCAGTTAATTGCTAAGCGCAGTAAACGCTCTTTAGTGTTATTAGTCACCACCCTAGATGAGCAAAGTATTGACGAGTTAATGCCTGCAATAAAGCTATTGCAAAAACATCACTTAGTGGCACTTATCAATATTAACAATCGTGCCGTGAGTGAAGTGCTCGAAGAACCTATAGAAAAGTATGAAGATGCAACCAGTTACTGTGCAGCATTAGCACTACTAAATTCACATAAAGCCAATATGGCTAAGCTGAAAAAGCAAGGGGTGATAGCCATAGACTGTAACCCTGAGCAGCTGTTACCGCATGTGCTTAATACCTATTTGAATGTGAAGCACTCAGGGGCGTTGTAATACCCGAATATCAAGCGGCAATAAAAAAGGCATTGAATTCAATGCCTTTTTTATTAATTAACGAAACCTATGAAACGATTACTTTTGATTATCAATGGCCTCATTAATTTTGTATTGGAAATAAATCGCATAAAAGAAAAACGTGAGTATGCCACTTAAATGTACCGGCTCATTGCTGCCTTCATTAATTAACTCTTTGAGTGAAGTACGTAGCGAGAAAATGAATACCAGACCAACAATTAAAGAAATAATAGAAGCAATAGCAGACAAGGCTTCAGAAATATCGGTGAATGCCAAAACAAAGTTGATTACGTAAATAGCAACATAGCCATAAATTAAGTTTTGATTTACCTGATGTTTAGCAAGTGCGTTTGCTTTGTTTGCGCGGCTTACTAGCCAGTATAAGGCGTAGATACCTAATGTGATAAGACTCAAAAAGAATACGCCCCAAGCGGAGAAGCGCTCAAAGTTTAAAATAGGTTTATTGCCACTTGTATTTGCTTGAGTTAGCTCTGCTTCAGGTGCTTCATATACATTTGTTGATTCTTCAGACACAACGGATCCTCATTTTTTTGTTAGTTCCTTGATTACACCAATCCGCAATAATACTTAATCATTTTGAGGGATTAAACTTGTCGCTATCTGCGTTAAAAATTTCTGATTTAGAACAACAAAATAACGAAATTTTTGCCTTGCTATCAACGAGGTTTTATTGCCTCAAAATAGACCACTTAATTAAGCGAACTGGTATTAGTTTGTTCCTATATTAGTAAATCGTAATTATTTAGTACACATTAATTGTTGCTTTACCTAGTAAAAATAATAAAAAGTTCGTTGTATAAACACGCGTTATGCAGACTATATAAAGTGTGAAGTTCCAAAAGCTGTGTGAATTATGTACACTGCCGCTGATTTTTAATGAGGTGTTGTGTGCTATTTGTTATTTTAAGCTGTATGTTTGTTTTGGTGATGTATTTAGAGTCGTTGTCTAAAGGGATGCCAGTAAAGCGTTGGATGCTTCTCGGTGGAATGCTTGGCCCAATTGCCTGGTGTTTGTTTAACGTACATTATCGACGTGCCTTTATTCGTCATATCGGCCGCCAATCATGTGGCTGGCGACCTTAGGCCTCTACGCTTCTTAATAAACTTGGCGCAGACTTATCGAGCTGGCTTTTTAAAAATTCTGTAAATTCTGGCTGTGATAACGGTTTAGAATAGAAATAACCTTGTATTGTTTGGCACTTCAATTGCTCTAAC
Source organism: Pseudoalteromonas sp. OFAV1 (assembly GCF_021532595.1). NCBI lineage: Bacteria > Pseudomonadati > Pseudomonadota > Gammaproteobacteria > Alteromonadales > Pseudoalteromonadaceae > Pseudoalteromonas > Pseudoalteromonas sp. OFAV1. The sequence continues at coordinate 138,162 of NZ_JAKGBG010000003.1, read as the reverse complement.
ATTGTCACTTGGTCAGCTTGTTCAACCCCTTCAGCAACTACATGTAAATCAAGGTTATGGGCAATGGTCACAATCGAGTCGACCATGTTGCGACCACGCTCTGATTGCATATCATCAATAAAGGCTTTATCAACTTTTAAGGTGTTAAGCGGAAATTGCTTTAAATAGGCCAATGATGAGTAACCCGTACCAAAGTCATCCATTGCTAGGTGAATACCACGAGCGCTTAGTGAGCGCATAATTGTTATCGCTTCTTTAGGGTCATCCATTACCGTACCTTCGGTAATTTCAAGTTCTAAGAAATAAGATGGCAGCTCATTTTTTTGTAAAATTACATCAATGCGAGTGGTCAAATCAGGCAAGCTGAATTGTTTCGCTGATAAGTTAACCGCAACTCGGCCGTTAAATAAGCCTTGATCAATCCAGTTTTTTACATCACGACATGCTTTGTTTAATACCACTTCACCGATTTCGATGATTTGCCCGGTTTCTTCTGCAATAGGGATAAATACGCCCGGGCTTATAATGCCTTTTTTCGGAGTAATAAAACGAACCAGTGCTTCCATACCATCTAGTTTGCCAGTGCGAATATTCATTTTCGGCTGATAATAGACTTCAAAATGATCTTCTTTTAAACCGTAGCGCATCAAGTTTTCGATTTGTAGCCTTTTGACGGCTTGGCGGTTCATAGTGTCGTTGAAAAATAGGTAACTATTCCCTTTTTTCTTGGCATGATACATGGCTGTATCGGCATTCTTAAGCAATAACTCTGGGGTATTACCATCTTCAGGAAATAACACAATACCGACGCTCGATGTGATCACCAGCTCATGGCCTGCCATGTTGAATGGTGTAGCTATCGCCGCTAAAAATAGCTTAGCCATACGAGTAATGGTGTGTATGTCGTTGGTACCCGACATGACCAGTGCAAACTCATCTCCACCTAGGCGATAAAATACGTCTTTTTCGCGGGTAAGTTTATTCAAACGCATCGCAAGCTTAGACAGCAAGCTATCGCCAAGTTGATGACCAAGTGAGTCGTTGATCTTTTTAAAGTTATCTAAATCGAAAACTAACAGGGCATGATGGTTATCTTGCTTAGCGAGCTTCTTTAAATTCGTGAAGAACAGATTTCGATTAGGTAAGCCTGTTGTGCGGTCACGGTTTGATAAATTATGAAGTTGCGATTCGGCTTTTTTTCGTTCAGTTTGATCTGAGAATACAACCACATAATTACAAATTTGATTGTGCTCATTTTTGATTTCATCAATTGAAATTTCAATGGGCAGTAGCTGTCGCTTGGCGTTTCTCAGTTTGACTTCTTGTTGCCAATGTTCAGTGGCTTTAACAGTTGCTTTAACTTCATCTACATAACTTTGGTCATAACCATTAAGCATGAAGTCTTTTTTTAGGTATTGCTCGCGGCTGCCACCAAACAAGGTTAAAAAGCTTGGGTTTAAATCGACTAATTTGAAGTTTTTATCGTAAATAGCAATCGCGTCAGTTAATGACTCAACACATTTAGCAAATAAGTTTAAGCGTGCCTCAGTGGACTTTAGTTGCGAAATATCCCGCACGGTGCCAGTCATGCGTAATGGCTGTAAGTTTGCGTCTTTTTCTATAATTTTTCCGCGGTCTAATACCCAGTGCCAACGGTCAAAATTATCTTTAATACGGTAACTTGCTTCGAAAAAAGCAGTGTGTTCTGCAAAATGTTTTTTTAGTGCTTTTTCTACTTGGTGAACATCATGGGGATGGATAAGGTCACGATTAGGAGGGAAGGCGCTGGTATTATTAGTATTCGCGGTGTATTTGTCGTTAATACGTAGCACTTCGCCTGTTTTTATATTCCAATCCCACAATGTATCTCCGCTTCCCTCTACAGTACTTTTTAGTCGATGTTCTGAGATACGGAGTTGATGGCGAGAGCGTTTGAGCTTGAAAATTATAAATAATAGGTACGGCAATAATAACAACATCACCCCACTTGGTATTAATAGCAAAGTTGTTTGCTCAAGTTCTATGGGGCTTGCAGCGGCGCTAAAAACGCTCGCTATACTTATTGTTAGAAAAGCAGAAATCATTGTTATTATTTTTGTCATTAATGCATTACCCTAATTCGCACCAGTTAATTTAATCCAAGCTGACGAATGAGTCAAAGAGAATGCGAATAAAGGGTGGTTTTTGCTGTCTTTTTAGTCTTAGGTTCGCTTAAAAGTTCTATTCTTGGGCGTTCATCGCTGAATATCTCGCACACATATTGCTGCATATCGCTCAGACTTAATGCTTCTAGGGCAGTTAAAAGTTGCTGCTGCATGTTAAAATCACTGTCGCGATTACCTATGGCTAGCCATAAACGCTGTGAGCGAAGACGCAAGTTTTTGTCTTTTTCTGCGATATGAGTCACTAAGCCTGCTTTTGTATCAAGCCATTGTTGCTCACTGATTTGTGAGATCTGTGTCACATAATTTTCAATAAACTGCTTATGACGTTTTAAAATTTCATCAGCGCTATGTTTAGGGGATTGCACATAAAAAGCGATACCAGCGCGGGTATTGAAAGGTGCGTAACCTGCGCCTACCAAATAACCTAGCTGTTGCTTGGTTCTTAATTCGTTGAAGTAATCTTGATTGATGAGGTGGTTCAACAACATCATTTTTACTTTTTCTTCAGTCGCATCAGTTTGAGCTTGGTAATAAAGAACCATCGCATGGTCATTACAATTTAAACAAAAGCGCTGCTGCGACACATCCGTAATAGTAGATAGAGGTCTGGTTAAATCAATAATGGTATTGCTGCCAGCGAGGTGCTCAGCGATTTGTTTTTGAAATTTCAATGCATCGCTACGCTGCCAATTACCATGCAAAAAAGACTCTACATGCAATGCTTTGAAAAACTCTTCTCTAAAGCAATTAAATTGATGAAAACTCGTATCTTTTAAAGCTTGTGCAAGCGCATTTGGTTCTGGGTTCCAAGGCATTATCTGTGCACCAAGGATACTAAATAATTCACCTACAGGTTTGTTTTGATTGCTGTTTCGCCAATGCCTAACTAGTTGCTTTTTATATTCTGCAAAGCGTTTTGCGCAGATCTCAACATTAAAGAGTGCTTCAAGTAACTCATTAACCAGCTCTAACTGACTCGATGAAAGGCCTGCAGTATGTAAGGTCAAACCGCCTTGGTGAGAGGTTAAATGATAACTAAGGCCTGCCAGTTCTGCTGGATAAAATTGTTCAGCGACACTGTCCATAAATAAGTCGGCAAACAAACGTGTGAGTGCCATATGCTTAACATCTTTTATCGCAAAGGAAGAGTCCATTGCTAAATAAAAATGCCCTTTTGCAACACGAAAGGTTGCATCTTGCTTAAACCAAAAATCAAAACCTTCTTGTTTTACAAGTAATTCTGGTGTTTTTGTTGGCGCGTCTAAGGGGAGTAACTCAACCTCTTTATTAAGGTAAGGATTCGCGCTTGGTAAGCACATTTTAGGCAGGGGGGTGTTTATTTCGCCGAGTGCTTCTAACCAGCAAGGAGAAATATCCTCAATTTTATAAGGCGTATTGTACCATGCTGTCGTATGCTCAGGTTCGACACCTGGGTGAATTAACACTAAGCGCATATTGTCTGGCGTAAGCCATTGCATAGCAATTTCATGGGCACACTGATTAAAGCCTTCCATAAGGTAGTCACCCTGAACATAGTTAGCTTCATCATAATGCTGCATGTTAATGCTTAAATTACTTACCCAATCAATTAAGCGTGCTTTTTCTTGATTATCAAAGGCGATTTGCAAAAGGTTCTTTTTATCTTGATAAAGACGCGGCAACTTATCGCAGTTTTGGTTAATTAAGCAGATATATTCAAACACCATTTCGACGATATCTTCATAGTATTCAATACCTTCATCTGTCAACGCCATGCTGATGTTAAAGTCTTTGAAATTACTGCCATTGATACCACCACCTGCAGAAAGCGCGTTGATCCAACCTTGCTCTTTCAAAATTGAATACAGCGACCCTTTGCCTTCATAGCCGAGTAAGTGAGCAATAAAGCTCACCGTTTTGTGACGATAAAAGTCATCAATGTTCGGCATTGCAAAACTTATAATTAGCTTTTGCATATGCTTGTGTGGCTCAATATGCAGCACTTTACCTAAGTCTTGTTTGCGATAAAGAGGCTGCTCAATGATCGCCTTACTTTTTTGCTGCCCTTTAATGGCGCTGAAATATTGGCTTACCCAGTCGCTCATCGTGGCAATATCTTCGTTACTGCAAATGACTAAAGTCATCCATTGTGCTTGGTAGTGGCGGTCAAAAAAGGCACGTAATTCATCGCTAATACAACCTTCACGATCTGCAAGTGTTTGTTGGTTACCAACCGAGAACTTAGCAAAAGGGTGAGCAGGATTAACGGTTTCTTTATGGGCTTGGTAAATACGACGGCCATCGTCTTTTATTTTTAATTTAAACTCTGCATCAATCGCATTTCGTTCTTTAGCAGTTTCGTTAGGGCTTAATAATGGCGCAATAAAAAAGCGACTAAATTGAGCCAGAGCTTCTGAAAATTGTTGGTTATTGATATCAAAGAAAAAGCAAGAATGCTCAGTGCCTGTCCATGCGTTGGTACTGCCACCTGACTGTGAAACAAAATTAGAAAACCCGCCTGACTCTGGGTACAGATCGGTACCTAAAAAAAGCATATGTTCTAAAAAGTGAGCGAGCCCTTGTCTATCAAGAGGATCGTCAAAGTGACCAGCGTTTATCGCCATAGAAGCCGCGGATTTTGTTGACTCAAGGTCTTGCACCAAGAGCACTTTTAGACCATTGTCCAGTGTTAGGGGCTGATATGTTCTGTTATCATTGCGGCTGATATTCAAAAGATGCTCCTGAAAGAATGCGTTAACTCGCTAACAACAGATGATAACTTCAGGAAGGCTAAAAATGGCACAGCAATGAAAATCTACCTGAATATCAATAAGCGGATGTTTAATGTATCTAGTGATGATATTCTAATATAGCTAACAATCAAGCAAACTGGCTACTGTTTTATATTCTTTAATCGGTTGATTTTTTATGAAAACAATCTTAATCATGCGCCATGGCGAAGCAACGCCAATGCAAGCAGATGATGCAGCAAGACAACTGACCGAAAATGGTCATCAAGAAGCCAGTAGAATGGGGCAATGGTTAGCAACACATTATAAACCAGATGCTCTGTTGGTGAGTCCTTACATTCGCGCTCAACAAACCGCTACTGATGCAACGCAAAATATTTCGTTACAATTTAATGAAACTTGTAGCGATATTACGCCAGATGGCGTGCCACAAGTTGCTGCTGATTATTTAGAAACCCTCATTGCCATGCACCCTCAGTGTAATACTTGGTTAGTGGTAGCGCACATGCCAATAGTCAGCTATTTAGTTGATCAGTTGAGTCCTGGCCACATGCCTATTTTCAATACTGGCGCAGTCGCCGTAATTGAATATGATGAGCACAATCAGCGCAGTTACTACCATAGTATTCACTCACCAAATAACGTCGAAATATAACAGTGGATTTGCTAAATTAGCGCCACTGTTAATTTTTTAAGTCCTTACTATGACAATTGAACGCTTACAAACGGGTGCGCGTATGAGCCGCATCGTTAAGCATAACGGCACTGTTTACTTGTGTGGCCAAGTGTGTGCTGATGCTGAAAAAGATATCACTGAACAAACTCAAACTATGCTTGATAAAGTTGAAGCCTTACTCATTGAGGCTGGTAGTAGCAAAGAGCATATGTTAAGTGCCACTATTTATCTGAAAAGCATGGAATATTTTGCCAAGATGAACGCTGTTTGGGATGCATGGGTACCTCAAGGCCATGCACCTGCTCGCGCTTGTGTTGAGGCAAAAATGGCGCGCGATGCTCTGCTTGTAGAGATATCTGTTGTTGCAGCCGTTAAGTAACGAGCAGCGTATAGCGCAAATGATTGCTCGCTTTAATGAGCAATCAGGGCGCGCAGTTGTTCAATTACCAAGTTGGCATTTTTGCGACAATGAGCAAGATGCCAATGACTGCGCATTGCTGGTTTTAAAGGGTGTAAAACAAGCAACAACCCCTTCACTTTATTGGTTTAAAGCCAACAATGAAGCCCTTCCTGAAGTGGGTGATTTGGCCATTTTTACCAATTGGCTAGGGCAGCCGCTAGGTATTATTGAAACTGTCTCTGTAACCATTACCGCATTTAATCAAATAAGCGCAGATTATGCCGCGCTAGAAGGCGAGGGCGACAAAAGCCTTGAATATTGGCAACGCGTACATTGGGACTATTATCAGCGAGAATTAGCTGGCACAGGCTATCAATGTCACCCCGATATGCCTTTAGTGTGTGAACAGTTTAAGTTAATTTTTAAGGAGTGAGCATGAGTTCAAATCCTGTGGTTCTTATCACTGGCGGTGGACGAGGTATTGGTGCCGCGACAGCAAAGCTGTTTGCTAAACATGGCTATGATGTGTGTATTAATTATAAGTCAGATCAAGTAAGTGCAGAGCAGGTAGCCCAACAGCTAAAATCCCTTGGTGTGAATTCGTACTTATTACAAGCTGATATCGCAGATGAGCAGCAAGTAATCGCCATGTTCGCCAAACTCGATGGGCTGGTTGCGCGCTTAGACGTGTTAGTGAATAACGCGGCGATGATGATGCCGCAAATGCCGTTATTAGAAATGGATGCTAAGCGAATCAACGCTATTTTAAGTTGCAATGTCACAGGGGCATTTTTGTGTGCGCGAGAAGCAATTAAGCGCATGGATAAAGGCAGTATTGTGAATGTGTCATCGGGTGCGTCGCGAACCGGCTCGCCAAATGAATATTTAGACTATGCTGCATCTAAAGGAGCACTTGATACCTTCACTATTGGCCTTGCCAAAGAAGTAGCGAGTAAAGGCATTCGAGTTAATGCGGTAAGGCCTGGTCTTATTTATACCGATATGCATCGTGATGGTGGTGAAGTAAACCGCGTCGATCGTTTAAAATCTAAATTGCCGCTGGGGCGTGGTGGAGAAGCTGATGAGGTCGCTTCAGCGATTTACTTTTTGGCAAGTGAGCAAGCATCATTTACAACAGGCAGTTTTATAGATGTTTCAGGTGGTTTATAAAAACTAAAGTAAAATAGTTAACCAAACACTAAAGCTCACTACACTTAACACCGTTGAAAGCACAACGCTACTTGCCAGTGTCGCCTGATGTTGTTTAATTTGATTAGCAATTAAATAAGCGTTTACACCTAAAGGAGAGGCGCTTAATAGAACAAGTACTTTCAGCAGAGATTGCTCCAAATTAAAAATGTGGCTAGCAAAAAAGTATACAGCACAAGGTAAAACGGCAAGTTTGATGATGGTAGCAATAACGGAGGCCTGCCAGTTGTCTGCAACTTTATAGAACACCAAATTTGCCCCTAACACGAATAACGCACACGCAATGGCGGGTTTAGCAAGTAAGCTCAGGCCATTTGCTAAATTATCAAAAAGTTTAAAGCCAAGTAGGTTAACAGCCAAGCCGCTACTGATACTCAACACGACTGGGTTCAGTAGCATGTTTTTAGCAAACGCTCGCCAAGAGAATGTTTGCTGCGACTTAGCGCTGAGCAAAAAGGTGAGGGTAAACAATAATGCGCTGTGAAAAGTGATGATCATAAACACAATGCCGACCATTTGCTGTCCAAGAGCAGCAATAATAATAGGCAGACCTACCAGTACGGTATTTGAGTAACTACTGCCAAGAGCAAATACAGCGTGACGCGATGGTGCAGATTGCGTTGCTATAAAATACCGGTCAATCACATAGCCAAGGGCATAAATAGCTAATACTGGAATATAAAAACTTAAAAAGCCGGCAACAGAAACACTATTTTTTAAATCGGCTTGTGCCATATTCAAAAATAGAAAAGCAGGCACGCTAATGTAAAAGGTAAACTTGCTTAACCCTGCTATGTGCTCTTTCGATAAAAACTTGCTACGCGAGCTGATGTAACCACTTAAAACGATAAAAATCAGTGGAAAAATAATCGAAAAAATATGCACATTAGGCCTTATGACAAGAAGACGTTAGCGTCTGAACTCATCACTTTGTGGAAGATTAATTAAAATAAGTACCGCACCTTTACCGCCAAACTCAAGAGGTGCTTGATGCATAGCAATTACATCAGGGTGTTGTACTAAATATTGTGGCACTTTGTGTTTGAGTATGCGCTCACCAATACCATGCACAATACAGGCACAATAGTAGTGCTGTTTTTTACACTCATGAATTAATCCAGCCAGCTCATCTTTGGCTAACTCTTTATTTAAGCCATGTAAATCAAGGGTTAACTCAGGCGGGTAATCTCCACGGCGAAGTTGCTTTGCTAAAAAGCTATCGTGACCTGGTTTGACATAACTGACAGTGCCATGAGTGTCGATGTCTGGTACATATTCATCAGAAAAGAAAAATTCTGCCTGATGTTGCTTTTTTTGCTGGGAAAATTGCTTCGCTTGTGACACTTTAGGCTTATTGGTGAATCGAATAGTGTCTTGTTTAAAGGCTTTGGCACCACTAATACTCTGACGAAATAAATCAATATCGTCAGGGCTAATGTGATTGTTGGCGTGGGGATCTTTTTTCATGGCGGCAGTCTAAACAAAAAAACGCTAAAAATCGAGTAAAAACCAACTGAAAAGACGGTACAATACGCGTCAGAATAGACTTTGAAAGTTAAGGAACATACATGAACCATTTCCAGATTGAAGATGCAATTTTAGACGAGGCAATTGCAGAACTTTCAACGTTGCACGATTGGTTACGTTGGACAACCAGTCAATTTGCCAGCAGTGGTATTTTCTTTGGGCACGGCACAGATAATGCGTGGGATGAAGCAGTTAGCTTATTATTACCCGCATTAAGTTTGCCTATCGACGCGCCAAAAGAGCTAATGCATGCGCGTTTAACCAGCACCGAGAAGAACCGTTTAGCTGAACTAATTGCAGAGCGTATTAATGATTGTACGCCAGTACCATACCTGACCAACATAGCATGGTTTGCAGGTATGCCGTTTTATGTCGATGAGCGCGTGTTAATTCCACGCTCGCCATTTGCAGAGCTAATTAACAACCGCTTTGCACCTTGGTTAGAAGAGCCAAGCTCAGTAACGCGCATTCTTGATTTATGTACCGGCTCTGCGTGTATCGCCATTGCACTTGCACAAGCATTTGAAGATGCTCAAGTTGATGCGGTTGATATTTCTTATGAAGCGCTCGAAGTTGCTGATATTAATATTAGCGATTACATGCTCAATGACCGCGTACTACCAATTCAGTCAGACGTGTTTAGTGGCGTTCCGGGTCAAAAATATGATCTGATCGTAGCAAACCCACCTTATGTCGATGCTGAAGATATGGCTGATTTACCGCGTGAATTCCACCATGAACCAGAACTTGGTTTAGCATCGGGTCATGACGGCCTAGACGTAACGCGTACAATTTTAGCTGAAGCCGCTGAACATCTAACTGATAACGGTTTGTTATTTGTCGAAGTCGGCAACTCTATGGTACATATGGAAGCGTTATATCCAAATGCACCGTTTGAGTGGGTTGAGTTCGAGCAAGGTGGATTAGGTGTGTTTGTGATCAGCAAAGAGCAACTAGTTAAGTATTTTGCTGACTAACGGCAGATTTTAAAAGCCGAGCCTGAGGGCTCGGTCTCAGTAGTCATTAGGAATGAGGAAAGTTAATGGCAGGTAATAGCATTGGACAACTATTTAAAGTGTCCACCTTTGGTGAGAGCCACGGCGTTGCATTAGGCGGCGTTGTTGATGGTACACCAGCAGGCCTTGAAATTTGCGAGGCCGACTTACAAATTGATTTAGACCGTCGTAAACCGGGGCAAAGTCGTTATACAACGCAGCGCCGCGAAAGTGACGAAGTAAAAATTCTTTCAGGTGTATTCGAAGGTAAAACCACAGGCACTAGCATTGGTTTACTGATTGAAAACACCGATCAACGTTCAAAAGACTACGGCAAAATCGCTGAGGTGTTTCGTCCAGGTCATGGCGATTATACCTATTGGCATAAATACGGTATCCGTGATTACCGAGGGGGAGGTCGCTCTTCTGCCCGTGAAACGGCTATTCGTGTAGCGGCAGGTGCAATTGCTAAAAAATACTTAAAACAGTTTCATGGTATTGAAATTCGAGCATGTTTGAGCCAACTAGGACCAATCAAAGCAGAAGACTACAACTGGGATGAAGTAGAAAATAATGCATTTTTCTTTCCAGACACCAGCAAGCTAGAAGCGCTTGATGAGTACATGCGCGACCTAAAAAAACAAGGTGATTCGGTAGGCGCTAAAGTTAAAGTGGTTGCTAAAAATGTGCCTGTAGGCTTAGGTGAGCCAGTATTTGATCGCCTAGATGCAGAGCTTGCACACTCATTAATGAGCATTAATGCGGTAAAAGGCGTTGAAATTGGTGATGGCTTTGATGTGGTTGAGCAAAAAGGCTCTGAGCACCGTGATGAATTGACTCCTGATGGCTTTACATCAAACCACGCGGGTGGTGTACTTGCAGGTATCTCTACAGGGCAAGATATCATTGCCTCTATCGCACTTAAGCCAACCTCAAGCATTACCATACCGGGCAACAGCATTAACACCAGCAACGAAGCGGTAGAGATGATCACCAAAGGACGCCATGATCCCTGTGTAGGCATTCGTGCTATTCCTATTGCTGAGGCGATGATGGCGATTACTTTAATGGATCACTTATTGCGCCAACGTGGTCAAAACCCACATGTAAGCCACGGACATGGACCAATCAAAGGTTCGATTTAAGCGCAGTCTTAAATAAAGTAAAAGCAGTTAATAAGCGCGATGATTAGTAAAATCATCGCGCTTTTTTATGCCTGTTAGAATTTTAATAAGGGGAGTAGGCTGTGTTTGCTATCAGTCCACATTGCCAGCTCGCTATGTGGGTAGCGTTTAATAGGCGACAAATCACTGATAGATACGCGATTTAAAAAAGCCTGATTATCAGTTAGCACCACCCAGTCTGAGCCTATGTCTGATGGGCTATGGCCTTGATAGCTAAACTTTAACATTGCCTTATTAAAATATTGGCTATGTGCCTGTAATACAGGCAGTAAGTCGATATGATTATTTGAGATATGCACAATCAATACGCCATTTTCATTGAGCCTTTGCCAATAAAGTGACATTGCTTCTTGGGTTAGCAAATGTGTAGGAATTACATCACTGGTAAATGCATCAATAATTAAGACATCAAATACTTCGTTCGCATTATTTTTTAGCGCAATACGACCATCCCCTAAGCTGACTGTGAGCTTGGCTTCACTGTTTTCTAAATATGAGAAATAACGCTTTGCCATCTCGTACACAGCAGGGTTTAACTCAAAAAAGTGAATACTATCCTGTTGGTCTGCAAACCGAGCTAAAACGCCTGCACCCAAACCAATCACGCCAATGTTTAGTGCGCTGTTTTGCTTTAGTATGGCAAGTGATTTAGCGACACCAGTATGCTGGTGGTAATAACTTTGCCCCAACTGTTGGTTTGGATTTAGTGGCTCTGAGCCATGAATCGTGGTGCCGTCAATTAAGCGCCTTTCTTTTATTGATTGAGTGTTTATATCTTTTACCGCTAAATAGCCATAAAAATTGCGGCTAGTGGCAATGTTATATTGGTTAAAGTTTACCGCTAAAAAACAATAGCATGCTAACCAAGTAACTGAGCTGGTCATGAGAGTGAATTTGAGCTGGTTTGTCTTTGTTTTAGCTTTTGTTTGGTAGTAACACACAAAACTAAAGATAACCGCTAATGTAAGTAAATACTCGTCAATCTGGACAAATAGCAATGGGGCAACGAGCGTACTGAAAAGCGAACCTAACACACCGCCAAGGGCGATATAAAAATAAAAAACGGTAAATTGCTCGTTTTCAGGGGCTTTGTTTCTCAGCTCACCATGACAGACCATACCGGCGGTTAATAGAATAAAGCTGTAAATTATAAGCTGGGCTAGGGCATTGAATAAGCTGCCAAAATAAAACATCAGCAGGCCTGCAAAAGCCGAAAATATAAACGCATATGCCCACACATGACGCTGATAATTTACTTTGTTGGCAAACGTGTAACTAAAGGTGAGCAAGTAAATTACAAGAGGTAACGACCAAAGTAATGGCATGGGTGGAATATTAGTGCTGATCATATGCGTGGTAGATACCAACATGGCCGAGCTTAAGGCACTTAATAACAGCCATTGACCTTTAACTTTTAATAGCGTGATATGCCTAGTCTGAATAGATGCTCTTGATAAATCGGGTGCTTTTTTTAGTAAAAATATTACAAGAAGTGCTAATAACAAGCAGTAGCTGATGTGTCCAAATAGCCAGTAAGTAGTTTGCTGCTCTAAAGAAAATAGTAATTCATAAACGAGTGGGTAGCTCATTAACGCCATTAAAGAACCCAAGTTTGAGATGGAATACCAATGGTAAGGCACCTGTGCTGAAGCAGTTTGCACATACCATCTTTGTAAAAGAACGCTGGTAGCGCTCAGTAGAATAAATATTGGACCAATTTCTATAAATAAATTAACAAACACCGCAAGCGTAGGCGGCCAATTTGTGAGATTTGGTGCTGCAAATTCTGTCACAACAATGAGTGTGGCAAAGCTGACTAAAACTATATGGGTGACTACCTGCAACTTAATATGAAAGCGACCCATACCATGCGCATAGAAATAGCCAATAAGTAACATGACTTGATAAAACACTAAACTTGCTGACCAGATAGAAGCACCACCACCAAATTGTGGTAGAAGTTGCTTTGAAAGCATCGGCTGAATTTGAAAAATTAAAAAAGCACTGATGAAAATAGTGAGCGTTGATAAATATTTATACATTGTTTTTATTACCTATTTTGAGATAGCAAAAACAATCCAATAGCCAGAGCAAAGTGACAATGGAGTAACGCTTGAGTTTCTCTTAAGAAAACCTTAATCTTTGATTCGTAAATATTTATTGGAGAAGTAAGTGGCGCGTTATCGAATCGGCAAATTTGCAATTGATGAGAGTCGATGTTTAATTTCATCGCAAGATTATGAGCAAATAGTCGAGCCAAAGGTCATGGATGTATTACATACCCTTTATTTAAATAAAGGTGAAGTTGTAAGCCAAGAAGTAATCTTTGCAAAAGTGTGGCCTAATGCTACCTACAACCCAAGTTCTGTACAGCGTTGTATCGCATTGCTACGAAAAGCACTCCAAGAAGATGCCAAAAATCCGCAGTATATAATTACACACCCTAAGCGCGGTTATAGCCTTGAAAAAGTAACACAGGGGCAAAGCAAAAAACTAAAATCGCAACATCTTGGGTTGCTGTTTGTTTTACTAGTAAGCCTTATCGCTATTGCGTGGCAACTAGTCCCTAAGCAACAAGATAATGCTCACTTTACCCAACTGATGCCACTCACTTCGAGTGAACTAAATGAAGCTAATTTGTCACTTTCACATAGTGGTAAGTACCTTGCTTTTGTTCGAGGTAATAAAGGAAGTCAGCAGATTTGGATTAAAGAGCTTGCGACTGAGCGAGAGGTGAGGCTAACTGAAGATGCTGCAAGCTACTACGCTTTGGGGTGGTCGACCTCCGATAATGAGATTGCGTTTGTGAAAAGCGCAGAGCAGAAACAATATCTGAACACATTAAGCATTGATTTATCGAAATTTCAGCCATTAGAACAAGCGACGGTGAGTGTTTTAAATGACACCGTTCTGACCAGTCACCATATCGATTGGCATGCTGATAAGCTGCTCTATTACATAGAAAAAGATAAACTAAACAACGATACTCGACTGGTTTCACTCAACTTAGAGTCTAAACAAAAGGCACATTTACTAGCCGCTACACAGCAAGATTGGTTACTCGTTAATGCGTTATCGAAAGACGGCCGTAAAGTCGCAATGGGGATTGAAGCGGGTCAAAACAAATACCGTATTGATGTACTCGACCTTGCCAGTAAAAAAATACAAACTATTGCTATCATAGAAAACGGTATTCAAGGGTTAAGTTGGCACCCGAACAATCAAGCGCTATTGATTAGTCAACGAAATCAGCTTATTAATCTAGAGCTAGATGGTGAGCTTCAGCTAATTTCATTTAATAATTATCAAATAATTCGTGATGCCCAGTATACACCAGACGCTGAAGCCATTTTGATGGAGTTAGTGAATGTTGATGTAGATATTGTTAGCCAAACACGCGCCACCCCTGACAAATTGACCAAACTCGTTGATACCTCATCAATCGACTTTCTACCCGTGTTTTCGCCAGACTCAACGAAATTTGTTTTTGAGTCACATCGTTTTGGATTAAAACAATTATTTTTATACGATAATGGCAAGCAAACGCGCATTTTTGCTAATCCTGATAACCATGAGTTATTTGGCATTGTTTGGAGCCAGGACGCACGACAGGTGTACACCGCAAGTAAAGATACATTGTTTAAAATTGATTTAAGCAGTGGCACTTATGAAACAATTCCTCACGGCAATCATTCTTTCTATTTGAGAGAAATGTATCACAATCAAGACGCGATTTTAGTTTCGTATCGAGCAGAGGATGGACAGACGTTTCATCCGGCTAAATTCGATTTAACAAGCCTAAAGTTGACAGCATTCACAGGCTCAGGGAAACGTTTAAGCTGCTATGGCATGGATTTAGATGAGCAAGACCAGATCTATTTTTCAAATAGCAACGAAGTGTTTCGAGTTAATAGCCGAGGAGATATTGAGACTGTTTGGCAAGCAGCTAACAATGACATCATTGGTATATCTGTAAGCAACCAGCAATTAGCGGTCACTATGGAGCATGCTGATACTATTAATTTCCAGCGTATCGATTTGGCAACCGCTGCAACAGAAAGTTGGCAATTAACTCAACCTAAGCAACATATGCTGATCAATAGTGCCCATGATTTAACAGAGTTTTTATACCTTACAGAGCCTAATAGAACTCGTAAGTTAGTAAAGCTTCTTTAGCTTGATATGGTCTTTATGTCTTAATCAACTCCACAAGCTGCTTAAGCTGTTCATGACTGAGAGGGTTGTGGGCGTGATTACCGTATAGCAGGACGATATCAATGACAGGCAGTACCGGAAGTGAGTTATCGCTGATTTCTTCCACACCCGATTGCATGCTTATTCGTGCCATACTGCCAATTGCCAGTCCTTGTTTAATCAAGCCATGTAATGCTCCCGCTGAGCCACAACAGGCAATAATATTAAAACGACGCTCGGCTTTTAATAGACCCTCAATACTAGCTTGGTGAAACTTACAGTCTCGTTGAAACAAGGCGATAGGAAGTGGGGTTGACTCTTTAATCTCAAAAGCAGGATTTTTCACCCACACACCTTGACTTGATTGCAATAAGTAGCCTTCTTCGCTGTCTGGCGAGCGAGTGGCAATTACTAAATCGAGCATACCTTGGTCTAGCTTGGCTCTAAGCTCAGTACTTGGGGCGCAGCTTATTTGTAAATCTAGCGCATTAAACTGTTGATGTAAGGCACCAACAAGCTCTGGTAGTAAAGAGTGGGCATAGTCGTCAGGACAACCTATGCGTACGCGCATATTGCCTGTGCCTGCTTTTAATTGCTTAAACGCTTCATCATGAAGCGCTATCAATTGTTTTGCATAGCTTGCTAGCTGGTGGCCTTGATGGGTTAGCACCAGTTGACGACCTTGCTTTTCAAATAGGGGGTTTGCAATGTCTTGTTCAAGCTTTTTCATTTGCATACTTACCGCAGATTGGGTTCTGCAAATCTGTGCTGCAGCGCGGGTAAAACTGCCTGTATCAACAAAGGCACAAAAAGTCCTGAGGGCATCAATATCCATAATGTATCAACTTTACTTATAGGTAGCATAAAAACAATTGGCGAGTAATTACCCAATTGCTGTTTTATAGTGAGCCTAATCTAAACGTTAAAGGAAGCGCAATGCAATTATTTATTGGTAATAAAAATTACTCAACTTGGTCATTAAGAGCGTGGTATTTACTGAGTAAATTCAATATCTCTTTTACAGAGCAACAGTTGGTTTTAGATACGCCTGAGTTTTATGAAGCATTAAAAAGTAAGTTTCCAGTGCAAAAAGTGCCGGCACTTATTGATGCTGAGTTAATCGTGTGGGATTCACTCGCTATTTGTGAATATATCAATGATGCTTATCTAAATAGTGCAGCTTGGCCTAGTGAAATAGCCCAAAGAGCAAAAGCGCGCAGTCTAGCTGCCGAGATGCATTCTGGGTTTGCTGCACTTCGCAATGAAATGCCGATGAACATTCGCGCTAAAAGGCATGTTGAATTATCAGAGCAAGCTAAAAAAGATATCGCACGTATCGATGAGATTTTTTCGGCTCAGCAGCAGCGTTATCCTAATGCGTGGTTATTTGGCGAGTTTTCTATTGTTGATGCGATGTTTGCACCTGTGGTGTTGCGTTTTAAAACCTATCAGGTGGAGCTATCGAGTGCAGCACAAGCTTATTGCCAGTATGTGCTAGCATGCCCTGTGTTGCAAACCTGGATCAATCAAGCATTAAAAGAAACCGATATTGTTGTATGTGATGAGGCAGGAAAAGAGATTTCATAACATAATTACGGAGTATTTCATTAATACTTCGTTTGTCCCTACTTATATTGTGCTGGTTAAAATGTGTTATTTTTATACAAAATAACTAGTTCAATTCTAATCTCTTCCTTCTATAATAGAGTTGTTGCTCTTTAATTCAACACTTCTCATTCTCCCTTTTGTTGTAGGCACATTTATGGGCGTTTATGCTGCAAAGTTATTAAACAAAGATATGACTATTAACCGTTATGCTTGTCAGTTCAAGTCGAAACAGGTTGAGTTGTTGTTTATACAAAGTAAATTGGTGCAAGATAAAAAGCTTGCTCAATTTCTTGCATGTATAATCGCCGTTGTGACTATGCTCGTCACTTTTTTCGATAAGATGATTATTCAGCCAGATTTCTGGCCTGATATTGCTTTGATTGGCAGAACTATCACTGTATTTGTATGCGTTAGCGCTGCTTTTGGTATTAGTTTTGTAAAGTCACCGAAGCAGTTAATAAAGATGGTCATCGCCTTTATGATATTTATGTTTTTGAATATGCAATTTATGGTTATCACCTATGAGCGTCATTATATATTGCATATGTTTTTTGATGTCATTGTATTGATTACATTTTACTTCTCGACTTTGCTCTCCTTGAAACTATCAGCGCTATTAGGTGTGTTTTATAGCTGTTTGGCTATTTCCGTTATTTATTTTAATAAAGATATAAATTTGCATTCTTTTTATGTGGTTATTTTAGCTCACATAGCGGCTAATTTAGCGGGATCGATCATGGCTGCCCATGAACACATTATTCGTCGTGAGCTATTTGTACGTAATACGCAATTAGGTCAATTAGCTCAAGAAATGAAAAAGCAGGCCTTGAAAGATGCGCTTACACAGTTACCTAACCGCAGAGCGTTTGATAATACTTATGAGCATTACCAAAAACTCAGTAAAGAAAATCAATATAAATCAAAACAAGTATGCGTTGTTTTAGCTGATATTGATTACTTTAAACGTGTTAATGACACCCATGGGCACGAAGTTGGCGACGCTGTGCTAGAAAAGTTTTCAACATTCCTTACAAAGTCTTTGAGAGCTTCTGACGATGTTTATCGTTTTGGAGGAGAGGAGTTTGTAATTGTGTTGCCGCTTTGTTCTGTTGAAGATGCGACGATAATTGTCAATAAAATGATTGAAACACTGAATGCTGAGCCGTTACATCTAAATGATATGTCTTTATCAATAAGAGCAAGCTTTGGTTTGACAGTTATGCGTGAGGAGCTTCAAAAGTCTGTTATTGCTCGAGCAGATTCAGCGTTATACGAAGCCAAAGAGGCTGGTCGCAATCAACTGGTCGTCAAAATCTAGCGAGTCTGTCTAAATAAGTTGTTTTAGATTTCACTTTTATTTTTATTTTATACCTAGATAGGTATATTCAGCATGCAAGGAGCCGCAATATGCTACCAGGCCAACCTAAGGGCTTTAAAGTTTCAATTCGCGTCAGTGTGTTACTGGTGTTTGCCTTAGCAAGTTTATTAACAGGCATTGTGGCAATTAGTCTCCATTATTACTTTAGTGAAAAGTTTGTACTGCAGACAAAAACGGACCAATTTAAGCAGACCAGCCAACAAATAGCAGACCATATCTCGAGAATAAATCATCGGGTTGATAATACGCTCAGCGTAATGATCCATGATACTCGACTCTTTTCTGAAGATAGCAAGGATAAAGACACCTTGCGTAATGTGTTGATAGAGGTATTAAGTCGACATGCGGATTTTTACTCATTAATTCTTGCGCATCAAAATGGTGATATGCTGCAAGTAATTAATTTAAAAGGTGATGCAACCTTACCCGCTAGTTTTCAAGTCCGGCCTTTGGAGCGCTGGTTGATTTATAAAGTCTCCGGGCAAGGTGATGCTCGCAAAACCGTAAAGTTATTCTTGGATGAAAGCCTTTCGGTTATTAGAGTCAACGAAGAAAAAACTGACTATGATCCTCGTACCCGAAAGTGGTTTAAGGAGGCCTCTAGTGAGTCAGTCTCAAAGTCTGAGCAGTATGTTTTTAATCTATTAGAAATGCCGGGCTATACCTATTCAATACAGTCAGAAGACACAGGTGATGTACTTGCACTTGATATAGCCAGCTCCAGTTTGAGCCACTTTCTTGTAGAGCAACAACTTAAAATGCAGTACTTAGTTTCTTCTGAAATGTATGTTTACCGGGGTGATGGCGAAATCATCGCAGCAAGTCGTAATCAAAGTCAGCAACGAACATTCGACGACTTATCTGCGCTTATTCGACTTGATGAGCAACAACCTGGGCTTGCCAATAAAAAGCAACAGTTCGGTAAAATGCTTGATGTGCACGAAAATGGTCAAGAAAAATATATGTTTGTAGTGCCATTGCCACTTAGTGGCGATATGCACTCTGATGAAGTGGATTACTTTACAGTGCTAGTTGCGAAAGAAGATGTGCTAGCAATTATTAAAGAGAAAATCAGAATCTCAATTTTAGTCACAGGGTTATGTTTATTGTTACTTTTGCCCGTATCGTGGTTTTTTGCATCTTCGATTGTTAATCCTATTTTGAAATTGGTGGGCGAAAATAAAAAAATCCAACAGCGTGATTACAATGAGGTTTCTACACTTTCGAGCCATATTCTAGAGATTCATTATTTAGCCAGTTCTATGGTTGATATGAGTCGCTCAATTGAGCAGCATGAAAACTCGCAAAAAGCGTTAATGGAATCTTTTATTGAGCTTATAGCGCAAGCAATTGATGATAAATCACCTTACACGGCAGGGCATTGTGAGCGGGTGCCAGAGCTCGGCATTTGGCTTGCTGATGCAGCATCAGATTCAAAGGATGAGGCGTTTTCTGAGTTTAGTTTTAAAACCCCAGATGAACGACGAGAGTTTCGTTTAGCAGCATGGTTGCATGACTGCGGTAAAATTACTACGCCAGAACATATTGTTGATAAAGGCACTAAGCTTGAAACAATTTACAACCGAATTCATGAAGTTCGTATGCGCTTTGAAGTACTGCTGCGAGATGCAAAACTAGACTACTACGAAAAACTGCTTGTAAACCCAGAACAAAAACAGCAGTTACAACAGCAATTAGACGCTGAGATTGAAAAGTTGCATGCAGATTTTAGCTTTATTGCGGCATGTAATGTCGGCGGAGAGTTTATGGATGAGTCGCAATTAAATCGTTTACATCAGATTGCCAGCATCAAGTGGTATCGTCACTTCGATGCTAGTCTTGGTTTATCGCCACTTGAAGAGTTGCGCATGGTAAACCTTAAAGATCAAACTTTGCCTGTTGAAGAATCACTATTGAGTGATAAACCAAGTGATTTAATTCCTCATGAAAAGGCCGTTGATTACGAACCTGATTTAGGGATAAAAATGACAATCCCTGAGTATAAATACAATCTAGGTGAGATTTATAATTTATCTATTTCACGCGGTACGCTCACTGCTGAGGATAGGTTTAAAATTAATGAACATGTTATCAGTACTATTCGCATGCTTTCTAATGTTCCTTTTCCGAAAGAGCTTGCTCGGATCCCACGCTATGCCTCGACGCATCATGAAACATTAAAAGGTACTGGATATCCTCGCCAATTAACTGCAAAAGATTTATCAATACCTGAACGAGTGTTAGTGCTGGCTGATATTTTTGAGGCTCTAACTGCGACAGATAGGCCGTATAAAAAAGCCAAAACTCTGAGTGTTGCCGTTGATATTTTAGCGAAGATGGTCGATGACGAGCATATTGATCGTGATGTATTTGAGCTATTTTTAACCTCAGGCATATACCTAAAATATGCAAAACAGTTTTTAGATGAGTCGCAAATCGATTCGGTCGATATTCAAAAATATCTAAGATAATTATTTGCTTATGCTTTAGGCTAATATTGCAGTGTTTTTGTTTGTAATACAAAGTTATTGGTGTATACATATTATACAAGCTAATATTATTTACGAACAAAGCATTGCAAGGAGATGCATAAGTGCTGGTATCTGCTTTTCAAAAACTCAAACAAAAAATTCGTTTTTCGATTCGTCTTACCGTTGTTGCTGTGTTCGTATTAGCAACCTCACTCACCGCGTTAATTGCCATCAGTTTGCAATATTATTTCAGTGAAAAAATGGCGTTAGAAGCCAGTGTCAAAAACTTTAATTTAGCCACAGGCTCTGTCGCTGATTACCTGACCGGTGTGAACGAAAAATCTGAAAACACTTTAAGTGTGATGGTACAAAACGGTAGTCTTATCAGTGCCAACAATGAAGATAAAAGTGAACTGAGAAATGTCATGAGTGAAATCATGCAGCTCAATCCATTGTTTTATGCTTTATATGTGGGGTATGAAAATGGTGACTTTTACGAATTAATTAATTTAGAGAGTAGTGAAATAGTTCGCCAACAGCTGCAAGCCATCGAAGCTGATCGCTGGGTGGTGATCCATATTACCGATGAAGGGGCAGATCGAGTTCAGCACACTCATTATTTTGACCAGCAATTTAATTTACGCATCTCTCAAACAAAAGGTACCAGCTATGATCCGCGAGAGCGTTTGTGGTTTAAGCAAGCAAACTCTACCCGTGTCAATAAAACCAAACCATACTTCTTTACCCACCTGCAAGCACCAGGGCAAACCTATTCGATAAAGTCAGCAAGCGAAAATAGTGTGTTGGCGTTAGACGTTAGCTTATCGAGCATTTCAGAGTACCTAAGCAAACAGCAAAGTAAAATGAGCAGCCAGTATTTAAGTGAGCTGTATATTTATAATAAAGAGGGTGAAATTGTCGCCTCTAACCAACAAAAGCATAGCTTACTTCTGCCAACGCTTGAAAAACTCCCTCTGACTGAGGCCCAGCAAAGTGTCTTGGCTAAGTACCCTTATTTAAGTGTCTCAAACGAAACTAATTGGCCGCCAATGGATTTTAGTGTTGGCGGTAACCCCAAAGGCTATAGCATTGATTACATTAATGGCTTGGCCAATATGCTCGGAATTAAAGTGACCTTTATCAATGGGTTTACTTGGTCTGAGTTTTTGAATCAATTTGCTAAAAAAGAAATAGATGTTATTCAGCCTATTTTTAAAACGCCTGCCAATGAGCCGCTTGGTATTATGAGCCAAACCATGGCAACCTTGCCATTTAGTATTATTACTGCACAAGGTACGCCCCCAGTTGTTAGCATGAAGCAGTTGGCGGGTAAGCAGCTTGCAATTGGCGAAGGTTGGTCGGTGATCAAAGTGATCAAAGAGCACTTTCCCGACATCGACATTGTTGAGCTGCCAAGTACAAAAGCGGTACTTGATGCGGTAAGCCAAGGGCGGGTCTTTGCAGGCCTAGATAACGAGGCGGTGTTCAAATACACCCAAAAGCAGTTTTTTATTGATGGGGTTCAATATAATCAGCTTGATAGTTACAGCCATGACCTTTTACCCGATACGCTGCATTTACTGTTTCACCCGGAGGATGCAGCGCTTAAAGATTTAATTGATATGGCAATAGAGCAACTGCCAGATTCGTATATTGCAGCACTTGAGCGTAAATGGTTAGGAAGCGACCCCAATCAGCAACCACAAGTGATTGGCACCGTGCCTTACCCTGAATTTTTAACCTTAATTAAAGATAAAACAAACTTTGCCCATTTACGTTTGATGACTCTTAATGGGGTTGAAAAGTACGTATATATCACCCCGCTTTCTGAGATGGGCGATAATAGCGATTTCCTAGCGATAGTGGTGCCCAAAGAAGGTGTATTAAGCTCTACTCGCGAGAAAATTAAGCTGTCAATTTTAATCACTGCCGCATGCTTAATTATGGTTTTACCCGTGTCGTGGTTTTTTGCCTCACCTATCGTTGCACCAATTAAGACCTTAGAGGGCGAAAACTTAAAGATTAAACGGCGTCAATTTGACCAAGTTTCTACGCTAAAAAGCAGTATTAAAGAAATTAACAACCTATCTCGCTCTATGGTGCAAATGAGTCAATCGATTCAGCAACATGAGCAAAAGCAAAAGGCCTTAATGGAGTCATTTATTGAGCTTATCGCACAGGCTATCGATGATAAGTCTCCCTATACAGCAGGGCACTGCGAACGGGTACCAGAGCTTGGCATTATGCTAGCCAAAGCAGCTTCAAGCTCAAATGAACATGCTTTTAAAGAGTTTACGTTTAAAAATAAAGACGAGCTAAGAGAATTTAGTCTCGCAGCGTGGCTACATGACTGCGGTAAAATTACCACGCCAGAACATATCGTAGATAAAGGCACTAAGTTAGAAACAATATACAACCGTATACACGAAGTGCGTACACGTTTTGAAGTACTTTGGCGAGATGCAGAAATCGCTTATCTAAAAGCATTGCAAGCCACACCCGAAAAGCAGCCAGAGCTTGAGGCTGAACTTACTAAACGCCAAGCAGAGCTGCGGAGTGATTTTTCGTTTATCGCTACCTGTAATGTAGGGGGCGAGTTTATGGATGAAGCTAGCCTTGAGCGTTTAGAAGCGCTCAGCACTATTACTTGGCAGCGCTATTTTGACGATAAAATAGGCCTTTCACCAGTCGAAGAGCTGCGAGTTCATAGCAATGATGAGCAACTCCCTGTAACTGAAAAGCTACTTTCAGATAAGCCTGAGCATTTGATTGCCCACGATAAACCAATTCACTATGATGAACGGTTAGGGATAAAAGTAGATATTCCTGAGTATAAATATAACTTAGGAGAGTTATATAACTTACAGGTTCAGCGCGGTACATTAACAAGTGAAGACCGATTTAAAATTAATGAGCACATTATTAGCACTATACGTATGCTCGATAATGTGCCGTTTCCTGAAGAATTAGCCCGTGTGCCACGTTATGCCTCGACTCACCACGAAACTTTAAAAGGCACGGGGTATCCGCGTAAGTTGTCTGCGGATGATTTATCGATACCTGAACGCGTGTTGGTGCTTGCTGATATATTTGAAGCATTGACCGCAGCCGACAGACCCTACAAAAAAGCCAAACCGCTGAGTGTTGCCATTGATATTTTAGCGAAGATGGTGGCCGATCAGCATGTTGATGAAGATGTATTCAAATTGTTCTTAACGTCAGGTATTTACCTTGAGTATGCAAAGCGCTATTTAAACCCAGAGCAAATCGATGATGTTGATATCGCAAAATACCTGTAACTGAGGGCGGTTGCTTTTACTTTAGGCTGAAAAGTCCGTACAATTCGCCTCGTTTTTAGTGACGCTTTTAACGAGACGAATTCAAGCCGTATGCATCAGATTGCTGACTTAATCACTATTTTTGAAAACACCTTTTATCAAAGTCATAATACACGTTTGATAAAAGGTGATGATGAACCTATTTACCTGCCTGCTGATGAGCAAACGCCTTATCATCAAATTGTATTTGCCCACGGTTTCTATGCCAGCGCCTTGCATGAGATTGCCCATTGGCTGGTGGCAGGAGAGGCACGTCGGTTAAAAGAAGATTATGGTTATTGGTATTGCCCAGATGGCCGTGATAAACACCAGCAAGCTGAATTTGAAGCGGTTGAAGTAAAACCGCAAGCCATTGAGTGGGCGCTCAGTACAGCAGCGGGTTTCGATTTTAATGTATCGGTTGATAATCTTAATGGCGAGCAAACCTGCCGGTTTGATTTTCAGGCGCGGGTTCATCAGCAAGTATTGGATCTATTAGCATCTGGCTTTAATCAGCGCACAGAGGCGTTACTTAAAGCATTGAGCGATTTTTATAACACCCCATGGCCATTATCCGCTGCACAGTTTACGTGGCAGCGCGATTTTCATAGCAACCCAGGAGTTTTAGCTGATGCAGTTTAAATTAGGTTTAATTGTAAATCCGGTTGCCGGCTTAGGCGGCAGTGTCGCACTCAAGGGCAGTGATGGGGCAGATACCGCAGCAAAGGCAATGCAACTTGGCGCAGAGCCAAAAGCAAACTTACGCACCCGAGCGGCACTTGAGGTTCTGCTTGCACATCAAGATAAGTTAACCATTTACACTGTAAACGGTGAAATGGGTGAGCAAACGGCAAGCCAGCTTGGTTTTAATACTCAGGCCATTTACCAAACCAATGAAATCACTACTCCTGATGACACAGAGCAGGCAGCCAAGCTATTGGTCGAGCAAGGTGTCGATCTTATTTTATTTGCTGGTGGTGACGGCACTGCTCGCAACATTTGTCACGCAGTTGGTGATAGCACTCCTGTATTAGGTATTCCTGCAGGCTGTAAAATTCATTCTGGGGTTTATGCTATTACCCCAAAAGCAGCTGGGCGTGTTGTTGAGATGCTAGTTAAAGGTGAACTTGTCAGCCTTAGCGATGCCGATGTGATGGATATCGACGAAGAAGCATTTCGCGAAGGCACGGTAAAAGCTAAGCGCTATGGTGAAATGCAAGTGCCTAGTGAAGTACGTTATGTACAGGCAGTTAAAAATGGCGGTAAAGAAACCGATGAATTAGTGCTTGCCGATATTGCGGCTTATGTTGTTAGTGAAATGGATGAAGACTGTTTATATGTGATGGGCAGTGGTTCAACCGTGGCTGCAATAATGGAAGAAATGGGCCTTGAAAATACCTTGTTAGGTGTTGATTTAGTGGCTGATCAAGAGCTCGTTGCACAGGATTTAACGGCTCAGCAATTACTTGAGCTTACCGAAGGTAAAGCGACTAAATTAGTGATTACCTTAATTGGTGGCCAAGGCCATATATTCGGCAGAGGAAATCAGCAATTAAGCCCTGCACTTATTCGTGCTATTGGTCGTGACAATATTATTGTAGTGGCGACTAAAACTAAATTACAGGCCTTAAATGGCCGACCGCTGATTGCCGATACCGGCGATAGTGAGTTAGACGATGAATTAAGTGGTTATATACGCGTAACCACCGGTTTTAATGACCATATTATGTATGCAGTGGGTCATCAAGATGGGCTGCACCCAGAGGAGAAGTAACAATGAGTTTAGTAAGTTATATTGATGCAGCGCAGCAATATTTTGATGATTTAGTTGATAAAGCGACTGACGACGAACTGTTTGCGGGTGGCTATTTACGTGGTCACTTTGACTTAGCGGTAGGTTATGCACAAGTAGAAGAATTAAACTTGTCAATTGAGGAACTTAACAATCAAGTAGAATCAAGCTTAGTTAAAGCTTACCGCAATGGTGAGCTAAACGAAGAAGATAAAGAGCTTGTTGTGCGTCTGTGGGATGAAGTTAAAGCGCTAGCAGCTTAACTTAGTATCTAAACTAAATTTATAAAGCGACCTGTGTCGCTTTTTTTACAGCTAGACCTTAGCATTATCAGTAAAGCTATTAACTTAAAATTTACCTTATTACTTAGATACGTTAAGGTTAACGAGAATTTTTTCTAGGGAATTTGAAAATGAATAACAATAATGATGTGCAAGCACAAAGCGGTGCGATAGCACGTTTTCTAAATACGATTGAAAGGGTGGGTAATAAACTGCCCGATCCGGCGATTATCTTCTTAGTCGCTATGCTATTAATTTGGTTTTTATCTTGGCTCTTTTCGGGCACCACATTTGACGCTATAGACCCACGCACAGGCGAAGCCATCGTTGTAAATAACTTACTTGCGGGTGATTCATTAGCCACCTTCTTATCGTCGATGGTGAAAACATTTACCAGCTTCGCCCCGCTTGGTGTGGTACTCGTTGCTATGTTAGGTGTCGGGGTTGCTGAGCATTCTGGCTTCATCAACACTGGCCTTAAGTTAATGCTAAAAGTAACACCAAAACAGCTTTTAACGCCTTCTATTATTTTAGTGGCGATTGTCAGTCATACCGCCACTGATGCCGGTTATGTGTTAGTTATCCCATTGGCTGGGGTTATTTTCTATGCGATGGGTCGTCACCCGCTTGCCGGTATTGCTGCAGCGTTTGCTGGGGTAAGTGGTGGCTTTAGCGCAAACTTTATTCCATCAGGCATTGACCCGTTACTACAAAGCTTTACGCAAAGTGCAGCGCAAATTATTAATCCTGATATGGCAATAAACCCGCTTAACAACTGGTTTTTTACCTCGGCTTCGAGCCTATTTATTATCTTATTAGGCTGGTATATCACAGATAAAATCATCGAGCCGCGCTTACAAAACACGCCACTTGATGGTGACACACAAGATTTACCTGCCTTTGACGAAGCGCGCAGTGATGAAAAACGAGCGTTTTATATTGCAAGCACAGTGATGATTGCAGGCCTTGCTTTACTTTGGTTTGTTTCGGCCCCAGCCGATTCAGCAATGCGAAGCAGCGATGGCTCATTAACTAACTTCCGCTCACCGTTAATGCAATCAATTGTACCGCTTATTTTCTTACTGTTTTGGATCCCAGGCGCCGTCTACGGTTTTGCAGTGGGTACCTTCAAAAGTTCTAAAGATATGATAGATGCCATGAGTAAAGCCATGAGCGGTATGGCTTACTATATTGTTATGGCGTTCTTCTGTGCGTTATTTATTGCCGCATTTAGTAAATCAAACCTTGGCGCATTACTTGCGATTGAAGGTGCAGAGCTACTTAAAGCAATGGCACTGCCAAGCTCAGTCACTGTGGTAGGTATTATCTTTTTAACGGCGTTTGTGAACCTATTTGTTGGCTCAAGCTCAGCAAAATGGGCGCTGTTAGGGCCAATCTTTGTTCCAATGTTGATGCAACTGGGCATTTCACCTGATTTAACGCAAGCTGCGTATCGTGTAGGTGACTCAAGCTCGAATATCATCACGCCACTGATGCCATACTTCCCACTGGTTGTAGTGTACTGTCAGAAGTATGTAAAAGGCACAGGTATCGGAACATTAATCGCGATGATGTTACCTTATTCAATCGCCTTTTTAATAGGTTGGAGTATCTTCTTACTTGCGTACTGGGGCTTAGGTATCCCACTAGGTCTACAATCAAGCTACGCATACCCAGCCATTGGTTCATAATGATTAAGTTTTAAAGCCTCAGCAATCCAGCTTGAGGCTTTAAAAACTGCGGTCTGATAGCTGACAGCTTTACTACAGACACAAAAAAACCTTGTCACTCGCATGACAAGGTTTTTTTATTGCTTACAGCTTACATTAGTTAGCTGTGAAGCTCACTGGACGACGCTCTTTACGAGGGCCACCACGTTTTTCACCACGGTCTTTGAAGTTACGCTTTTTATCACCACGGTCACCACTTGGGCGTTCTGCGCGAGGAGCAGCAGGACCTTGATCTTGCGTTAGCGTCATATTCATCGGACGTTTACAGATAAATACCTTTTGGAAGTGATCAAGCACATCTTTTGGCATGTTCTGTGGTAACTGTACTGTGCTGTGGCTGTCGTGTAAGCGAATATCACCAATAAACTTGCTTGAGATATCAGCTTCGTTAGCAATCGCACCAACAATGTTTTTAACTTGTACACCGTGCTCGCGACCTACTTCGATACGGTAAGTATCCATAGGACCCATGCTGCGGCTATTGCGCTCGCGCGGTTCACGAGGTTTACGCTCGCGTGCAGAACGCTCACCACCACGATCACCACGTTCGTTGCGACGACGGTCGCCACGTTCGCTGCGTTCGCCACGCGGTTGAACTTTAACTTCTTCAACCTTGATTGGTGATTGTTGCTGCGCTAAACAAAGTAACGCACCTGCTAAGTCTTCAGTACTTAACTCAAGTTTTTCAGCCATGTTAGCAGCTACTTGATTAAAGAACGTAATGTCTTTGTTTTCAAGCGCAATTGTTAACTTGTCTTGAAGTGCTTTAATACGCTTTTCTTCAACGACTTTTGCAGTTGGCAAGTCAACTTGTGCGATCTCTGATTTCGTATGACGAATGATATTTTTAAGTAAATAACGCTCGTTGTGTTTTACGAAAAGAATCGCTTTACCTGTACGACCTGCACGACCTGTACGGCCGATACGGTGAACGTAGGCTTCAGAGTCTTGCGGGATATCGTAGTTGATAACTAAGCTTAAACGATCTACATCAAGACCACGTGCAGCAACGTCTGTTGCAATAACGATATCAACTAGGCCGTTTTTCAAACGATCTACTGTACGTTCACGTGCTTGTTGGTTCATGTCACCATTAAGTGGTGCCGCAGAGAAACCTTCGCGCTCAAGTAATTCAGCTAACTGTACCGTGTCGTTACGCGTACGTACGAAAACAATTGCACCATCGTATTCTTCAGCTTCTAAGAAGCGAACGATTGCTTTGTTTTTGTGTACATGTGCATTCCAAAATACTTGCTCAACTGTTGATACAGTTGAGTTACGAGCAGAAATATGAACTTGCTCAGGCTCATTCATGTACTTGCTGCTAATATTTTGGATTTGCTTAGGCATGGTCGCAGAGAAAAGACATGTTTGCTTTTCACGTGGCGTTTTCTCCATGATGCTTTCTACATCATCAATGAAGCCCATGCGTAACATTTCGTCTGCCTCATCAAGAACAAGGGCTTGTAAGCTCTCAAACTTGATAGTGCCACGGTTAATGTGGTCAATTAAGCGGCCCGGCGTTGCAACAATAATTTGCGCGCCACGACGAAGTGCACTTAGTTGGATGCTGTAGCTTTGGCCACCATATAGGGCTAAAACTTCCACACCACGAGTATGCTTAGCATATTGTTCGAATGCCTCAGCTACTTGGATCGCAAGTTCACGCGTAGGCGTTAAAACAAGGATCTGTGGCTGCTTCACAGACGGGTCAATATTATTTAGTAACGGCAGTGCAAATGCTGCTGTTTTACCTGTACCCGTTTGCGCTAGTCCCAGTACGTCCTTTCTTTCTAGCAATAACGGTATACATTGAGCTTGGATTTCAGATGGAGTCTTGTAACCCAACTCTTCAACTGCTTTAAGGATTGCAGGAGAAAGATTTAGAGATTCAAACGTGACTGGTTCTGACATTAATACGCCTCAACGAATTTAAAGAGGCGCGCATTGTATAGGAAATACAAGGCAATTGCTTGTATAAATTACAACTAATTTGTATGTGGTTGATGTTGGTCATAATTTAATCAATTTAAATTTGCAAAAATCAACCACGTTTACAATTTATTGATATAACCCTAAATTTTCTTTAGCGTATGCTTCGAACTCAGTGAAGCCACCAATATGGGCTTGGTCAATAAAAATCTGTGGTACGGTTGGGCAAGGTTTGCCAGCAGACTGCTCTAAATCTGCTTTGCTGATGCCTTCTTTAATGATGTCGATATAGCGGTATTTAAAATCATCACGCTCATTAGCTAGTTTTTCAGCAACGTCTTTTGCACGTACACAGTATGGGCAGCCTTCACGGCCAAAAATTACAGTTAACATATCGCTCTCCTCGATGGTTTATCTGGTTATCATCTTAACGAATTAAATGAATAAAAACAGTGCATAAAATCGATTGTACTGTTCTATTTTTTCTCAGCAAATGTGATTGAGCTAATCAAGTGTGCGGATTCTGAGGCCGAGTTCTGTTGAGTAACCCATAGAATGCGCAGTGATAGCCAGCTGCTCATCAATAACATAATAAGTTGGGTAGGCACTGATTTTATAATCTTGGCCTGTACTTTTACTGCCAAGTAACACAGGCATGGTTAATTCGAGTGAATCAGTAAACTGTTTTACTTCAGTAATATTCTCATAATCGAGGGCAATCGCTATCGCATTTAACTTACCTTGCTGATAGGCAGTTTCTAAATTTGGCATACTGTAGCGGCAAATTGAGCACCATGGCGCAAAGAAATACACCACTGTTTGCTTTCCTTGCAATTGCGCAATAGTCATTCGCTGTGTCGGGTCTTTTAACGTGGCCAAATTAAAATAGGGGGCAGGGGTTTTATCAGTTGAGAGTAAATTTCGCTGCTGAAATGTGGTCACGGCATACACAATGACTGCCATTAACACGACATTTTTTAGCACACTTAAAAATTTTTTTAAAAAAGTTGGATTTTTTTTCATTGTTATTTTGTACGTGGTTAGCCCTTTAAAATCAACTTATTCAGACCAGTTTGAGAGCACTTAACTTTCATTTAATTTAAAAAAATTGCAATTTTTTTTTGCTAAAAATCTTGAAAAGAATTTACCCGCCCATAAATAGTTTAGTGAGGACGCCTGATGGGTCCCAAACAAACTAAAGTAATTGAAATATATAGTATTAATTTAACTTTGTTAGCACTGGTTCAATAGAAGAGTACTAACAAAATATCGCTTAAATATGAGGATATAATTATGCGTACAGTAGACTTATCACCACTTTATCGTTCATTCATCGGTTTCGATCATTTAGCATCATTAATGGATGCGGCAGCTCGTACAGACAAGCAGCCAAGTTTTCCTCCGTATAACATCGAAGCACTCGATAAAGACAAATATCGTATCACTATGGCTGTTGCCGGTTTTAGTGAAAGTGAATTGACCATCGAGTCAGAAAACAACACATTAAAAGTCAGTGGCACAAAAGCTGACAAAGAAGACAATGCAGAGCGTAAGTTCATTCATCAAGGCATTGCTGAGCGTAACTTTGAACGTAAGTTCCAATTAGGCGACCACGTTAAAGTATTAGGCGCTGACCTTGAAAACGGCTTACTAAGTATCGATTTACAACGTGAAATTCCAGAAGCGCTGAAACCACGTAAAATCGAAATTGGTAATGGTAAATTACTCGAGAATAAGTAATTTTATACTTATCAACAAAGCATTGTTTCCCTAGTTATTTGTTAGTAATAAGCCGCCTCAATTGAGGCGGCTTTTTTATTACAGCTTTTCTAAATTATTTAAACACCATTTGGCTCGCTCAAGCGTCGCTTGCTGAAGAGCTTCATCTTGTTTATACCAGTTTTTATAGATCATACCGATCCGTGGGTTTTGCGATAACTGTTCCTCATGCTCTAACATAAAGTGCCAATATAAACTGTTAAATGGACACGCATCGTCAGTGGTTTTCTCTTTTACTTTGTAGCTGCAGTGTTTGCAGTAATCACTCATTTTATTAATGTAATTGCCACTAGCAGCATAGGGTTTAGTGGCAATTAACCCACCATCAGCAAACTGACTCATTCCCCGAGTATTGGGCATTTCAACCCATTCAATAGCATCGATGTAAATACCTAGATACCATGCATCAACTTCAGTTGGCTCGATTGCGGTCAATAAGCAAAAATTCCCAGTGACCATTAAGCGTTGTATGTGATGGGCATAAGCTGTTTCAAGGCTTTGTTTGATGGCATGCTGCATACAATTCATGTTTGTTTTACCATGCCAAAAATACTCTGGTAGAGAACGCTGTGCATTTAAGTGATTTTTTTCACTGTATTGAGGCATATTCTGCCAGTAAATCCCTCTTACATATTCGCGCCAGCCAAGGATTTGTCTAATGAATCCTTCAACTTGCGCAATATCTATATCATCAGTATGTTGCTCGTAGGTGTCTAACACTTGTTTAATGACTTGCATCGGATGTAGCATCTTGGTGTTAAGAGCAAATGACAAGCGGCTATGATACAAAGACCATTGATGCTGTGAATTGCAGGTCATTGCGTCTTGAAATTGGCCAAAATGGGGCAGCAGGTTTTCACAAAAAAAACGCAGCAGTTGTTTGGCATCATTACGTGTAGTTGGCCACAGCAAAGTTTTTCCGCATTCACCGAAGGTATTTACTTTATGTTTTTCGATACGTTTTAAGATGTGGATCACGTCATGGCTAAAACATAATGGAGCTGGGATTTTATCAAGGTCGTTTTGTTTTAACTTATTTCTGTTTTGCTGGTCAAAATTCCATTGCCCGCCGCAAGGTTGATTATCGTCGTCTATGAGAATATTAAAGCGCTTTCTCATTGCACGATAGAAAAATTCCATTTTGACGTGTTTATCTTTTTTAAAGTGCGTACTTATATCTTCAAACGGCAGTAGAAAGTGCTCTGTATCATAGCCTTTGACGTCTAAATCACTTTGCTCAGCAAATTCTGACATTTGTTTTTTTAGTCTGAACTCATCAGGGTATTGATATTCAATAGTGCTGCACTGATAGTGTTTGGCCAGTCGGGTCAATAATTCACACAAGGTGCTGTCATCTTTTGTATCATCAAGCGTAAGGTGTAGGCAATTTAACCCGACTTTATCAAGCGCCTTAGCAAAGTTTTCCATGGCTGCGAAAAATGCAGCTACCTTTTGGATATGGTGCTTCACATAGTTTGTTTCTTGTTTTAATTCGGCAACAACATATAGTATATGTTGTTGATCTTGCTCTTTGTACCAGCTGTGGTTGGCGTTTAGCTGGTCGCCAAAAATAAATCGGATGGTAGAAAATTGCACGCTGTCTATACCCAGTCTGAGGTAAATTATTCTTTACGACGTGAACCTGAATATCGATCTATTATAGAGTATGAATAGCAATTAGGGTGTTACCATTTAATTGATGTGCACCACTACGGAAGGTGAAATATGAATAATAATGTCATTCAATTAGTAATTGCCATCACAGGGGTGTTGGCAAGTTCAATTGCAAATGCGGCCATTTACAAGTGCGAGCATGATGGTACTGTTGAATTTAGTCAGCAACCATGTGGTGTTGATGCAAAGCTGATAGTTATCGAAGACCATCAGCTTCAAACTAACCCTAACTCAGTACCTAAACCTGTCGCACTTGCTAAGCAAAATGATGAGCTTGATAGATATATTCGTTTGAAACAAATCGCTGTGAAAAAGGCTGAGCATTTCGATAAGATAGATACCTTTACCGCGCGATTAAATAGTGAAATAGCTGCATTGAATAATCAGGCAGATGAGTACTTTCGCTCTTCATTTGGAGCAAAAAAGGCAGCCGCAGTTGCTGAACAAATGACTGCTGTTTCAGAGCGTTATAATTTATTAATCGATAATGAACAACGTAATATTGATAGATTAAATGCAGAGCAAGCTAGCTTAGAGTCAACGCTATCAAAGACTGAAAACACCGAGATTGATAGCTATATTCGCAGTGAACAGATCAAGCGAAAAATGACTGAACACAATAACAAGATAGACAGCTATTACGATGAATTGAATCAACAGATAGTCAAATTACAACAGCAAGCTGATAAACAGGCAATTAATCTTAGTAATGTGAATAAAGATTATGCGTTGTCCGCCAAAATGAGTGCAGTAACTAAAAAGTACAATACTCTAATTGCAGTAGAACAACGCCAATTAGACAGATTGAGTAATGAGCTGGTTAAATTATGAGGTTCGTCTTACTGCGAAATTGTCTTGCAGTGGTATGACATTGCTGTATGAAAACAAATAGCACTTAACGATATTTGCAAAAAGGAGAGTTGCTAATTGCCACGCATCTTTAAGTTGTTCACTCATAGGTTCTTGCATTGATTCAACGGTTTTCATAAAAGCATTCGTTAAATTATCTATATCTTGACTTGTTACGTTTAAAAAACTGAGGTTGTTGGCTAAGTATTCTATGAAAGGTGTTACTTGTTTCAAATCATCTAAGTGCATGACAACTTTATTCAAAGCACAAAAAAGCAGATAACTACGCCTATTAATACTTTCTTGACTGGGCAGGGTCATGTGTAAACTGTGCTTATTTGCCAGTGTGTGGAACTGTAAAGTAAATTGATGGAAATTAGGTTTTAAATGTTTAATGTTTTGCTGTAAAAGCCTTTTTTGTGCAGTGGATAAACTCATCGCAGCTCACTTATATAGTCTTGGCTATAGGTTGTTCTTATTATATGACTTAATATAGACCAGATTTAATAAAACAATAAATTTTATGACAATGCTGTCATAAAATTTTTAGGTAAAAAATAGTCTAACTAATTCATGCTGGAAGGTTGCTAATTGAGCGCTACATGCTTATAATGGCCGCCATTGAATTGAGGTGTTAATACTCGATTAGATGATATTAAGTAATTTACTTTAATATCGATTGGCGCGGGATGGAGCAGCCTGGTAGCTCGTCGGGCTCATAACCCGAAGGTCGTCGGTTCAAATCCGGCTCCCGCAACCAACTACATACTAAGGCATTTTAAATGCGCTTAGTGTGCTCAGTAATTAATTTACTGTATGAAGTCGCGCATTCTGGGTAATGCGCGTTTTGCGTTTAGGCTATCTAGTTTAATTTAGTCAGATATTTGACTCGCAACCAAGCTTGGCCCTAGGCCACACAGTTTTATGCTTTAGGTGTGACGCCCCGCTTGGTTCGGGGCGTTGTTGTATCTGGTCTAGCATGATGTGTTTTAATCATCATTAAACTCAGTATTTCAGGGCTTTATGCCCTTTTTTTGTTTGTATGGAGGATTTTCGTGACAAAACTTGAGCAAGATTTAGTAACCATGCTCTCACCAGCCGTAGAAATGTTAGGCTTTGAGTTACATGGTCTTGAGTTTGTGCAAGCTGGTCGCCACTCTACATTACGTGTTTATATCGATCACGATGCAGGGATTACGGTTGACAATTGTGCCGACGTAAGTCGTCAAGTTAGCGCAATTTTGGATGTCGAAGATCCAATTACAAATGAATATGATTTGGAAGTGTCGTCTCCTGGTGTTGATCGTCCATTATTCAAACAAGATCATTACGAGAAGGCGCAAGGAGAAGAAGTACGCGTGCGTACTAAGCTTCCACAAGATGGTCGTCGTAACTTTAAAGGCGACTTAGTATCAGTTAGCAGTGATATGATCACACTTTCGGCAGATGGCACTGAGCATATGATTATGCTTAGTAATATCGAACGTGCGAACATCATCGCAAAGTTTTAATTCGAGTGCGAAGGAATAGGGCAAGCGAGGCATAACCCATGGCAAAAGAAATATTATTGGTTGCTGAAGCCGTCTCCAATGAGAAAGCGGTTCCAAAAGAAAAGATTTTTGAAGCGTTAGAGTTCGCATTAGCGACTGCTACAAAGAAAAAACACGATGGCGAAATTGATGTTCGCGTAGCAATTGATCGTAAAACAGGTAATTACGATACATTCCGTCGTTGGAAAATTGCAGAAGTTCTTGAAGATGGTTCATTAGAACATCCTTACAGCGAAATCACATTAGAAGCAGCACAAGTTGAAGACCCGTCTTTACAACTTGGTGATTACGTTGAAGAGCAAATCGAATCAATTAAATTTGACCGTATTACAACGCAAATGGCGAAGCAAGTTATCGTACAAAAAGTACGTGAAGCTGAGCGCGCACTTGTTGTTGAAGAATATAAAGATCAACAAGGTGAATTAGTAACAGGTGTTGTAAAAAAAGCAACACGTGACGCTATTATCCTTGACCTAGGTAACAATGCTGAAGCGGTTATTTACCGTGACGACATGCTACCGCGTGAAAACTTCCGTCCGGGTGACCGTATTCGTGGTTTACTTTACGAAGTAAAACCAGAAGCACGTGGAGCACAATTGTTCGTAACACGTTCTAAGCCTGAGATGCTAATGGAGTTATTCCGCATTGAGGTGCCAGAGATTGGCGAAGAAATGATTGAATTACGTGCCGCGGCGCGTGATCCTGGTTCTCGTGCAAAGATCGCTGTTAAATCAAACGACAAACGTATTGACCCTGTGGGTGCGTGTGTTGGTATGCGTGGTGCACGTGTACAAGCTGTTTCTACAGAGCTTGGCGGTGAGCGTGTTGATATCGTTCTTTACGATGACAACCCAGCTCAATTCGTTATTAATGCGATGGCACCAGCAGAAGTTGCGTCAATCGTAATGGACGAAGACACGCATTCAATGGATATCGCTGTAGAAGCAGATAACCTAGCGCAAGCAATCGGTCGTAACGGTCAGAACGTACGTCTTGCTAGCCAATTAACTGGCTGGGAATTAAACGTAATGACAGTTGATGAAATGCGTGAAAAGAATGAAGCTGAGTCTGATAAACTAATCAACTTATTCACTGAGTACCTAGATATTGATGATGAGTTTGCAACATTACTTATCAACGAAGGTTTCTCAACACTTGAAGAAGTTGCTTACGTTCCAGCATCAGAATTCTTAGAAATCGACGGTTTAGATGAAGAAACAGTTGATATCTTACGTTCACGTGCAAAAGACGCGTTAACAACAAAAGCGCTTAAGACAGAAGAAAGCCTTGAAGGTGCAGAGCCTGCAGAGGACTTACTTGCACTTGAAGGTCTTGAGCGTCACCTTGCATTTGTTATGGCAAGTAAAGGTGTAGTAACACTAGAAGATTTAGCAGAGCAAGGCATTGATGAGTTAGTGGATATCACTGAACTTTCAGAAGAAGAAGCTGGCAAGCTAATTATGGCTGCGCGTAACATTTGTTGGTTCGCAGAAGAGTAATTTATTAACGGAGGTATTACACACTATGGCAGAAGTAAATGTTGAAAAACTAGCCGGAGATATTGGTACAACTGTTGATAAACTACTACAGCAGCTTGAGCAAGCCGGTATTTCTAAAAAAGCAGGTGATATGGTAACTGAGTCTGAAAAGTCGACGTTACTTGACCACTTGAGCAAGCAGCATGGCGGTACGGGTTCTGAAGGCCCAGCCCGCATGACTTTGCAACGTAAAAGCAAAAGCACGCTTAGCGTGACTGGCTCAACAGGTAAAGCAAAGTCTGTCCAAGTTGAAGTACGTAAAACTCGTACTTATGTTAAGAAAAGCGCCATTGAGCAACAGCAAGAAGAAGAGCGTTTAGCTGCAGAAGAAGCTGCCCGTAAGGCAGCAGAGCTTAAAGCCCAGCAAGAAGCTGAGGAGCTTAAAGCGAAACAAGAGGCAGAACGTAAAGCGAAAGAAGAAGCTGACCGTAAAGCCAAAGAAGAGGCTAAACGCAAAGCTGAAGCTGAGCGTAAAGCGAAACAGAAGCAGATGACCCCAGAGCAAAGTGCTAAGTCTGAAAAAGATCGCGCCGAAGCTGAGCGTCTGCAAAAAGAAGCAGAAGAGGCCGCATTGAGAAAAGCTGAAGAAGAAGCGAAACGTCAAGCAGAAGAGGCAAGAAAGCTAGCTGAAGAAAATGAAGCTCGCTGGAAAAAGGAAGAAGAAGAGCGTAAGCAGCGTGAAGAAAACGCTGATCACCACCTTACAACTTCAACTTACGCACGTGAAGCAGAAGATGAGTCTGATGCACGTGAAGAGCAAAGCGCTCGTCGTAAGAAAAAGAAAAAAGGACCTCAAAAAGAGAAAATGCCTGTTGGTCCTAAAGGCAAAAAAGGCAAGCTTAAAGCACCAACGTCTTTACAACATGGTTTCCAAAAACCAACGGCTGACGTGAAAAACGAAGTTCGTATCAGTGAAACAATCACTGTTGCAGAGCTTGCATCACGTATGGCGGTTAAAGGTGCTGAAGTTGTTAAAACAATGATGAAGATGGGTGACATGGTTACCATCAACCAAGTGATCGACCAAGAAACAGCACAACTAGTTGCTGAAGAAATGGGCCACAAGGTTATCATCGTTAAAGAAAACGAATTAGAAGAGAAAGTACTAAGCGACCGTAGCGAAGAAGGTAAAGCCATTCCTCGTGCACCGGTTGTGACAGTAATGGGTCACGTTGACCACGGTAAAACGTCAACACTTGATTACATTCGTTCAGCAAAAGTTGCTTCTGGCGAAGCCGGTGGTATTACTCAGCACATTGGTGCATACCACGTTGAAACAAATGGTCACATGATCACATTCTTAGATACTCCGGGCCACGCCGCGTTTACATCAATGCGTGCTCGTGGTGCGAAAGCAACAGATATCGTTATTCTAGTTGTTGCTGCGGATGATGGTGTAATGCCACAAACTAAAGAAGCGGTTCAGCACGCCCGTGCTGCTGGCGTTCCTTTAATCATCGCAGTTAACAAGATGGATAAAGAAGGTATCGACCCAGATCGCGTTAAGAACGAGTTAGCTCAGTTAGACGTTATCCCTGAAGAGTGGGGCGGTGATACGCAATTTGTACACATCTCTGCAAAAACTGGTTTAGGTATCGATGACCTACTTGAAGCTGTATTAATGCAAGCTGAGATCTTAGAACTTACTGCACCAGCAGAAGGCATGGCTGCAGGTGTTGTAATTGAATCACGTCTTGATAAAGGCCGTGGTCCAGTTGCGTCAATCCTAGTTCAGTCTGGTACGCTTAACCAAGGTGATATCGTACTTTGTGGTCTTGAATATGGCCGTGTACGTGCGATGAAAGATGAGAACGGTAAAGACATCAAGTCTGCAGGTCCATCTATCCCAGTTGAGATTTTAGGTCTATCTGGTATCCCTGCTGCTGGTGATGAAGCTACTGTTGTTAAAGATGAGCGTAAAGCGCGTGAAGTAGCACTTTATCGCCAAGGTAAATTCCGTGAAGTGAAGCTTGCTCGTCAACAAAAAGCGAAGCTTGAAAACATGTTTACTAACATGACGGAAGGCGATGTTTCAGAAGTTAACATCGTACTTAAAGCTGACGTACAAGGTTCGATTGAAGCGATTGCTGATTCACTAACTAAGCTTTCTACTGATGAAGTTAAAGTGAAGATTGTTGGTTCAGGTGTAGGTGGTATCACTGAAACTGATGCAACGCTTGCTGCGGCATCTAACGCAATCGTTGTTGGCTTTAACGTACGTGCTGATGCTTCAGCTCGTAAAGTGATTGAGTCAGAAAACCTAGACTTACGTTACTACAGCGTAATCTACAGCCTGATTGAAGAAGTTAAACAAGCGATGTCAGGTATGCTTGCTCCAGAATTTAAGCAAGAGATCATTGGTCTTGCTGAAGTTCGTGACGTGTTCAAGTCACCTAAGATTGGTGCAATCGCAGGTTGTATGGTTACTGAAGGTATCGTTAAGCGTAGCGCGCCTATCCGTGTACTTCGTGATAACGTGGTTATCTATGAAGGTGAACTTGAGTCACTACGTCGCTTTAAAGATGACGTACAAGAAGTACGTAACGGTATGGAATGTGGTATCGGCGTTAAGAACTACAACGATGTTAAAGTTGGCGACCAAATCGAGGTATTCGAGACGGTTGAAGTACAACGTTCACTTTAATTTCGTTTAAGTCACTATTTTAAATGGGGGCCTAGCCCCCATTTGTGTATTCGTAATTAAATTAACTTATTGTTTAACATCAATAAGTTATTATTTTAGAGTGAAATGAAATGAGAGAATTTTCTCGCACTGATCGTGTTGCTCAGCAAATTCAAAAAGAGATTGCTGTTATTCTTCAACGCGAAATCAAAGATCCACGCTTAGGCATGGTGACAGTGTCTGCGGTTGAGGTATCTCGCGACTTATCTTATGCAAAAGTATTTATCACAGTGTTTAATACTGATGATGAAGATAAAGCTAAGCAAAGCGCTAAAATCTTAAATGAAGCAACGGGTTATATTCGTTCTTTATTAGGTAAACGCATTCGTGCGCGCATCATGCCTGAGTTACGATTTGTAATCGACAACTCGCTAATGGAAGGTATGCGTATTTCAAACTTGGTTGACTCAGTTATTCGTGAAGATAATGCCAAGCATGTAAACGAAGATGATAGCGAAGAAGGCACTAAAGACTAATGGCTAGACGCAGTAAAGGTCGTGCTATTGACGGCATTTTATTACTTAATAAGCCGCAAGGTATTTCATCAAACAAAGCATTGCAGCAGGCAAAGGGTATTTACTTTGCACAAAAAGCAGGCCATACAGGTGCGCTTGATCCGCTCGCGACGGGTATGCTGCCAATTTGTTTTGGTGAAGCGACTAAGTTTACCCAGTTTTTGCTTGATACAGACAAAACTTATGTTGTACGCGCAAAACTTGGCGAGCGAACTACCACCTCTGATTCAGATGGTGAAATCGTTGAGACGCGTGAAGTATCAGTTACGCGTGAGCAATTAGCTGAGCAAATTGCCAGTTTTATAGGTGAGTCGGATCAATATCCTTCAATGTATTCAGCGCTTAAATACCAAGGTCAGCCTTTGTATAAATATGCGCGAGAGGGCATTGAAGTGCCGCGCAAGTGTCGAAAAATTAATGTATTTAGTTTAACGCTAGATGAGT
The DNA here is from genome assembly GCF_021532595.1 of Pseudoalteromonas sp. OFAV1. NCBI lineage: Bacteria > Pseudomonadati > Pseudomonadota > Gammaproteobacteria > Alteromonadales > Pseudoalteromonadaceae > Pseudoalteromonas > Pseudoalteromonas sp. OFAV1. The sequence goes on along the minus strand of NZ_JAKGBG010000003.1, from coordinate 97,542 downwards.
TTGACGAAGCGAATAACGAAGTACAAATGACGGCGCATGTGTCTAAAGGTACCTATATTCGTACAATTGTTGACGACTTAGGTGAAAAGCTAGGTTGTGGTGCGCATGTTATCATGTTACATCGCAGTGCTGTGGGCCATTATCCTAGTGAGAAAATGGTCACTCTTGAGCAACTTGAAGAAAAGCTACAGCAAGCAAAAGCAGATGATGTGGCACCTTCAAGCTACCTAGATGAGCTACTTTTGCCAATGGATACCGCACTGGTTGATTTACCTGTGATTGAAATTACACAAGAGCAGGGTGTGGCGTTTAGCCATGGTCAAACGGTGGTAATTGGTAAACCTGTGCCTGATGGCGTGGTAAAAGTTATGGCTGATGGCGTGTTTATTGGCACTGGTGAGCGTCATAAAGATGGGCACCTAAAATCAAAGCGCGGTTTATCAAATCAATTGCCTGAGTAAAGATTACCTTGTAGTTATTACTAAAGCTGGTAGAATACGCCCGCTCAATCGTTTTGGCTGAATTAGTGATCGGCTAAAACACAATTTAAATTAATTTTTGGAGTTACTATGTCACTAAGCAATCAAGAAAAAGTTGAAATCATCGCTAAATTTGCACGCGCTGAAGGCGACACTGGTTCACCTGAAGTACAAGTTGCACTTCTAACTTTCGATATCAACAAGCTTCAAGGTCACTTTGCTGATCACAAGCACGACTTCCACTCACGTCGTGGTCTTTTACGCAAAGTAAGCCAACGCCGTAAACTGCTTGATTACCTTAAAGGTAAAGACATTGCACGTTACACTGCGTTAATCCAAGAGCTTGGCCTACGTCGCTAAGAACTAGATTACGAGAAAAGGGGCTATATAGCCCCTTTTTTTGTGCGCTTATGAAAGGTATACTAGCGCACATCTTAGTAGGCAAATCTGCTAAGTGATTGAAAAAACATCATTGCCAATTGTAGTACTTAATTAATTTTTCTTAAGTTTAATTAAGTACTGTAATTGGTACTTTGATGGACTATTTTTTACCAATTCGGAGCACTGCTCTGAGTTGCTTTTACATTTAAAGGACATTTTTAAGTGCAAGCAATTATTAAAGAATTTCAACTAGGTCAACACACTGTGACTCTAGAAACAGGTGCTATCGCTCGTCAAGCTGACGGCGCAGTACTAGCAAGCATTGGCGACACTTCAGTATTAGTTACTGTTGTTGGTAAGCGTGATGCACAACCAGGTCAAGACTTCTTCCCACTAACAGTTAACTACCAAGAGCGTATGTACGCTGCGGGTCGTATCCCTGGTGGTTTCCTTAAGCGTGAAGGTCGTCCAAACGATGGCGAAACACTTATCGCTCGTCTAATCGACCGTCCGATTCGTCCACTTTTCCCAGACGGTTTCGTAAACGAAGTACAAGTAATCGCGACAGTTGTTTCTGTTAACCCAGAAATCCAACCTGACATGGTTGCTATGATTGGTACTTCAGCAGCACTTGCTATCTCTGGTATTCCATTTAATGGTCCTATCGGTGCAGCACGTGTTGGTTTCATCAACGGTGAATACGTACTTAACCCAACACTAGCTGAGCTTGAAGAAAGCCAATTAGACCTAGTTGTTGCAGGTACTGATAACGCAGTACTTATGGTTGAATCAGAAGCTGAAACACTATCTGAAGACGTCATGTTAGGTGCGGTTGTTTATGGTCATGAGCAATCTCAAGCTATCATCAACGCAATCAACGAGTTCAAAGCAGAAGCTGGTAAACCAGCTTGGGATTGGACTGCACCAGAGAAAAACGTAACTCTTGCTGAGAAAATCTCTGCAATCGCTGCTGAAAAAGTAGGTGAAGCTTACCGCATCACTGACAAAGTAGCGCGTAAAGAAGCACTTGGTGTTGCGAAAGAAGAAGTTGTTGCTAAATTAACAGCGGAACTTGCTGAAGGCGAAGAGCTAGATACACAAGAAGTTGGCAAACTATTCGGTTCGTTAGAAAAAGAAATCGTTCGTGGGCGTATCATCGCTGGTGAAAAGCGTATCGATGGTCGTGAACCAGACATGGTTCGTGCACTAGACGTAATGACGGGTGTTTTACCACGTACTCACGGTTCTGCAATCTTCACTCGTGGTGAGACGCAAGCACTTGTGACTGCAACACTTGGTACTGAGCGTGATTCACAGTTAATCGACGACTTAACTGGTACTAACAAGCATCACTTCATGCTTCACTATAACTTCCCTCCGTTCTGCGTAGGTGAAACAGGTTTTGTAGGTTCTCCTAAGCGTCGTGAAATCGGTCACGGTAACCTAGCTAAGCGTGGTATTGCTGCGGTATTACCAACATTAGCTGACTTCCCATATTCAATCCGTGTTGTTTCAGAAATCACTGAATCAAACGGTTCATCGTCTATGGCATCAGTATGTGGTACATCACTAGCACTTATGAACGCTGGTGTACCAATCAAAGCATCTGTTGCTGGTATTGCGATGGGTCTAGTTAAAGAAGGCGACGATTTCGTTGTTCTTTCTGACATCTTAGGTGATGAAGACCACTTAGGTGATATGGACTTTAAAGTAGCGGGTACTTCAAACGGTATCACAGCACTACAAATGGATATCAAGATCGAAGGTATCACTAAAGAAATCATGCAAATCGCGCTTAAACAAGCGAAAGCTGCACGTTTACACATCTTAGGTGTTATGGACGAAGCGATTTCTGCTCCTTCTGAAGAGTTATCTCAGTTCGCACCACGCATCTACACAATGCAAATCCCTGCGAAGAAAATCGCTGAAGTTATCGGTAAAGGTGGCGCAACTATCCGTCAACTTACTGAAGAAACTGGCACAACGATTGAAATCGAAGATGACGGTACAATCAAGATCGCTGCAACTGATGGCATGAGTGCAAACGAAGCTATTAAGCGTATTGAGCAATTAACTGCTGAACTAGAAGTAGGTGCAATCTACACTGGTAAAGTTGTACGTATCGTTGATTTTGGTGCGTTCGTTAATATCCTTCCGGGTAAAGACGGTCTAGTGCACATTTCACAAATCAGCACTGAGCGTGTTAACAACGTAACTGACCACCTAAGCGAAGGCCAAGAAGTTAAAGTTAAAGTTCTTGAAGTAGATCGCCAAGGTCGTGTACGTTTAAGCATCAAAGAAGCAATGGAACCAGCTGCTGAAGAAAAAGCTGAAGAGCCAAAAGACGCTTAATGATGATAGAGTAGCCAGTTATTTACTGGTTATAAGAAAAAGGGGCTGTTTAGCCCCTTTTTTTATGCTTTAATGAAACCTATTAGCTTCGATTTTGTCTACAGAAAATTCAGGTATTAAGGAATTTAATGATTTTTAAACACTTAGCATTGACCGCAGTGGCTATTTTTTCTTTAAGTGCGTGTCAAACAACCTCACAACCTGAGTCAGTTCCGATTGTTAATGTTCCATTTACTGCGCCGCTACTGCCTGATTTCCGCAATGAAATTACGATTGCGCGCTACTCTGAACTTTTAAATCGTGCAGATTTGAGTGCAGAACAACAAGCCAAACTTTATTATGACCGCGGTGTATTATTTGACAGCTTAGGCATGTCGACACTGGCACGTATCGATTTTAACCGTGCGATTAAGCTTAAACCTGATTTAGCTGAGGTGTATAACTTTTTAGGTATTCACCACACACTCATGCAACAGTATGAACAAGCTTATGAGTTTTTTGATTCAGCACTAGAGTTAAATGAGCAGCATGAATATGCTTATTTAAACAGAGGGATTGCGCTCTACTATGCTGATCGCCCGTTACTTGCTCAAGATGATTTGCAACAGTTTTTAAATCGCTCACCAAGCGACCCATACCGTGTACTTTGGCTTTACTTAGCTCAATCAGAAGCTGATAAAGCACAGGCCTTAATTGACTTAAAAGCAAATGCACAAGGTGTTGACGAGTCTCAATGGGGTTACCAGTTACTTGCACTGTATCTAGGCGATGTCAGTGAGTTTGAATTCTTGTCTGGTATCATCGAAGGGGTTACCTCTGAACAAGAGTATGCACACCGCTTATGTGAAGCCTATTTTTACCTCGCTAAGATGCATCAAGCGGCAGGTGATAATTACTTGGCTGCTGATTACTTTAGACTTGCCCTTGCCACCAATGTGCATGAGTTTGTTGAATATAAATACGCTCGCTTAGAACTTGAGTTAATGGCTGGTGAAGACGCGAGCTAGTGTTTATTTGCTGGTTATTACTTTACTGAGCTTGGGCTGTGTTTCAAGCTCAGTATCATTGTTTTCTCCGAGTTACGTTTTTTACGCTCATAAGAGACCTTCCCAAGCCGTTGCTATTTATCACCTAGCGCCTAATGCCCTCAACACGCAATTGGACACACTTTCAACCCTGCAATTACGAAGGCTTGCTGAACTTAAAAATATTAATGCAACCTATCAACTTGCCATGCGATTTTTACAAAAGGGTGATTACTCTGCTGCGCAATTATGGTGGCAAACTCGGTTTGATAGCTTCAGTCCTTTACAGCAACAACGCTTAGCTGATCATCTGGCAGCGGATCAACAATGGCAGGCTATTTCTATGCTGTGGCGTAGCGGCCAATTGCCAAATGGTAATGCCAAACAATCTTGGTATTTACGACAAGGCATGGCAACAGCAAATATAAGTCCTCAATATGCTGAACAACATCAATTTGTGTTATCGCTAAATGATTTGAAAGCACAGCCACAGTGCCATTTTAATGTGCTGATGATGACTGATCACGCTGATGGAATTGCTACGCTGAAGTTGTTTAAGCAACGTTACGGGTCAAAGCCAGAACCTTCGATCAACAGTTTTTGTTTTAGCGAAGTTGTTTATGTAGCAGACCAATTTCAATGTAACAGCAGTGATAATGTGCTGCAGTGTGATTGGTATCAGGCAGAAGATTACACGTGGCCCGCTGGATTTGATTTTATTGTTATGATGTCTGAACAGGGCAGTGCTAACGTGCGTGGCGGAATAATGCATATTAATTCAACACAGCCTTATGCTGTGTTTTTACATGAGTTGATGCATTTTAATGGCTTTGAAGATGAATACACATTGCCAACTCAAAAGCAGCAGTGGCTATGTCAGCAGCAGGGTCATGTTGCACCAAATTTATTTATAGCGCGTCAGCTTAAACCTCCAGTAGGCTGGCAAAAGAGTATCGCTTGTAATAATAATTTGGCCTATAAGCCAAGCCCTGATTGGTCAATTATGCAGTATCAGTTAATGGGGCTGTCTGAACAGTATCGACAACTTTGGCAAAAGCAAATTAACCAGCCCTTAACAAAGCCTGTTCGATTTTTAGATTACTTTGCTTTTTTGGGTTTAAAACCTTCAATTACAATGGCTTCAACTAAACATAGTTTTTCTGACTAATCGTCAATTTATTGCTATTTTAGTATGTAAAGTGGTTAAAACTTGTGCGAATAGGTGTGGCTGCTATAGACAAAATAGCCCCTGATCAGTATAACTATACGCATTGTAAGCTTTTTTTGAAGCCAACTTTTAACCATCCAAATGAACAGTACGCAACTAATTATAACTAGCAGCAGTATTGATATTCTTATGACACTAAAAGGCTCTTAATTATGACTTTGCTCTGGATACCCCTGTTATCCTTAATCGGCAGTGTTATTTCATCCTGCACCTCAAAACTAACGCGTAATCAAAGTACCGCTTTGACTATGCTAGCGCCTTTGCTTGCCCTTGGAATAGTATTCTCGTACACACCTGCGGTATTTTCTGGTGAAATGATTCGCTACAGCGCAGAGTGGATCCCATTATTAAACATGCAAGTGTCTTTTAGACTTGATGGTTTAACCTTACTTTTTTTATACATGATCTTAGGTATTGGTACCTTAGTGATTTTCTATGCGCGTTATTATTTAAGTAATAACGACTCCCTGCCTAAGCTTTATTGCTACTTAATGCTATTTATGACCGCGATGGTCGGAATAGTAATGTCGAATAATGTTATCCAGCTTTGGCTATTCTGGGAGCTTACCAGTATTAGTTCCTTTTTGCTTATTAGCTATTGGTGGCATAAATCTGAAGCCCGTAAGGGCGCGCGCATGGCGCTTGCCATTACAGGGGCGGGCGGTCTTGCGCTATTGGCTGGCTTATTATTGATTGGTGACATCGTTGGTAGTTATGACTTGGATGTTATCTTAGCGAGTAAAGCACTCATTCAATCTCATGCGCTTTACGAAGTGGCGTTAGTATTGGTGCTTTTGGGGGCGTTTACTAAATCGGCGCAATTCCCGTTTCATTTTTGGTTGCCGCATGCAATGGCTGCACCTACACCTGTCAGTGCCTATCTACATTCAGCTACCATGGTTAAAGCTGGTATCTTTTTGCTTGCCCGTTTCTATCCAGCATTAGCAGGCACTGATACGTGGTTTATCTTGGTTGCTATGACTGGTCTTGCTACTTTATTGGTTGGCGCTTATATCGCATTATTCAAGCATGACTTAAAAGGTTTACTTGCTTATTCAACCATCAGTCATTTGGGTCTTATCACGTTATTACTTGGTTTAGATACTGAACTTGCCACGGTTGCAGCGATTTTCCATATTATTAACCATGCAACGTTTAAAGCCTCATTGTTTATGGCAACCGGTATTATTGATCATGAAACAGGGACTCGTGACATGCGCAAACTAAACGGTATGTGGCGCTTTATGCCTTATACTGCCACGCTTGCAATGGTTGCTGCGGCTGCGATGGCTGGTGTGCCATTGTTAAATGGTTTCTTATCGAAAGAAATGTTCTTTGCTGAAACCTTGCATCAGCAAGTACTAGGTTCGATGTCGTGGCTCATTCCGGTTTTAGCAACTATAGCTGGTGCTTTATCGGTCGCTTATTCTGCACGTTTTATTCATGACGTGTTCTTTAATGGTGACCCGATTGATTTACCTAAACAGCCTCATGAGCCACCACGTTACATGCGTGTGCCAATCGAAATTTTAGTGGTGTTATGTTTATTAGTGGGTATGTTCCCTCACTTTGCTGTGAGCGATATTTTAGCGTCTGCTTCGTATGCGGTACTTGGTGATGCAGCTCCAGATTATAAGCTCTCGGTATGGCATGGATTCAACTTACCTTTATTAATGAGCTTTATTGCAACTTGCTGCGGTGTGCTTATCTATGTGCAACGTAAGCACCTGTTCCATTTCCAAGCTTCATTACCGACATTAAATGCTAAAAAAGGCTTTGAACGAGGCCTGTATTCTGTGATCAAATGGTCACAAGCTAAAGTTAACCGTATTGAAAATGGTTCATTGCAACGATACGCTTTTGTAATGATTGCGGTTGTTTTGATGTGTGCTGGTTGGCCATTGTTTGAGATGCAACAACTTGCGGGCACAAGTGAATTAACACCTATTGATTTTCATAACGCCATTGGCGCGGGTCTGTTAATTATCGGTGCGCTTGTCACTGTTATTTGGCATCGTTCGCGAATGATATCTTTGATTATGATTTCAATTGTAGGTCTGATGGTATCTGTAGCTTTCACTCGATTCTCTGCGCCAGACTTAGCACTGACTCAGTTAACAGTTGAAGTTGTCACTGTGATGCTACTGATGCTCGCATTATTCTTTTTACCGCAGCGTACCCCTAAAGAATCTAGTTCATTGCGTGTCTTGCGTGACTTAGGGATTTCCTCAGCTGTTGGGGTTGTTGTGGCCAGTATCTGCTACGCGCTGTTGACTAGACCGCTTGAATCAATTTCTGATTTCTTTATTGCCAATGCTAAAACTGGCGGTGGCGGTACTAACGTTGTAAACGTGATTTTAGTTGACTTCAGGGGCTTTGATACCCTTGGTGAAATAACCGTACTGGGTATTGCCGCATTAGGTATTTATAAATTACTTATTAATCTGCCATTGTTTATGCCGGCAAGTGATAGCGAAGGGCGCCCATGGGCTAGAGAGCGTTATCCAATCTTACTGTCGAGTATTTCGCAAAGTCTATTACCACTGGCATTATTGGTGTCTGCTTATATTTTCTTACGAGGTCACAATTTACCGGGTGGTGGTTTTATTGCAGGTCTAGTAACGGCGATTGCGTTTATTTTGCAATATATGGCAAATGGTTCACACTGGATTGCAGACAGATTTGATGTGAATTATCGCAAAATCATTGCATCAGGTATTGCCATTGCGTTGTTCACAGGTGTGGGGAGTTGGTTCTTTGACCGTCCGTTCTTAACAACGTGGTTTGATTATTTTGATATTCCGTTAGTCGGCAAAACAGAACTTGCCAGTGCTATCGTATTTGATTTAGGTGTGTATTTAACTGTTGTAGGTGCAACGCTGATGATTTTGGCAAGTTTAGGTAAATTGACTGCCGATACACCCAAGCGAGAGGTAAATATTTAATGGAAGTATTGTACGCATCATGCGTGGGCGTGCTGGTTGCATGCGGGATTTTCTTAATATTAAGAGCACGTACCTTTCCGGTTGTGCTTGGTTTAACCATGTTATCGTACGCGGTTAACCTATTTTTATTCTCGTCAGGTCGCTTAACGATTAATAAAGCTGCAGTACTAGGCAGTGCTAGTGAGTATGCGGATCCATTACCGCAAGCACTTGTGCTTACCGCTATAGTTATCGGTTTTGCGATGACCGCCTTTGTGGTTATTTTAGCTATTCGTGGTCGTGCTGATTTGGGTAATGATCATGTTGACGGTCATTTATTAAAATCATCTAAGGAGCAAAAATGATTCAGCATTTAGCTTCTTTACCCATTTTAATCCCTATGTTGGCGGGCGTTATTTTATTAATGCCACCGTGCGGTAAAAACTTACATATTCGTCGTGTAGCTTCCGTTATTTTATCGATAGTTACGTTGCTAATAAGTGCTTATTTGCTATTTCATGTTAATACTACTGCATCACTGGTTTATGCTATCGGTGATTGGTCAGCACCTTTTGGTATTGTGCTTGTGGCTGATAGGCTCTCTGCACTACTGGTGCTACTAACCAGCCTATTGGGCGCGGTGATTGTGCTTTATAGCTGTGCAGGTGACGACAAAAAAGGCAGCTTTTTTCACCCGCTGGTCCATTTTTTAATTCTGGGTGTGAATGGTGCTTTTCTAACTGGTGATGTGTTTAACCTATTTGTATTTTTTGAGGTCTTACTGATTGCCTCTTATTCGCTATTGATGCATGCCGGTGACAAACACAAAACACGAGCAGCACTGCAGTACGTGATATTAAACCTAATTGGTTCAAGTGTATTCTTAATCGCGTTAGGTATTCTATATGGTGTCCTAGGAACATTAAATATCGCTGATTTAGCACAAAAAGTCCCTTTACTAAAAGGTGATGATGTATACCTTGCGAAAATAGGTGGCTTGTTACTGATTGTCGTGTTTGCACTAAAGGGCGCGCTCTTACCTTTACATTTATGGCTACCGAATACTTACGCAAGTGCAATGCCATTGGTAGCTGCATTATTTGCGATTATGACTAAGGTAGGTGTCTATGCCATGCTGCGTGTATACACCGTTATATTTGGTGAGAATGCAGGTGAGCTTGCTCATATGGCACAGCCTTGGTTGTGGGGCTTAGCACTGGCGACAATTGTGATGGGCGCTATTGGTGTTTTAGCTAGCCAAGATTTCCGTAAGTTGATTGCCAACTTGGTGGTGGTGTCGGTTGGTACTCTCGTTGCGTTGGTGGCCATTCAAAATGTCTCTGCCACAGCTGCGTTACTCTACTATTTAGTTCATTCAACTGTAATTTGTGCTGTCCTGTTTTTATTGGCTGATTTAATTGCGCAGCAGCGCGGTAAGGTCGCTGACCGCTTAGTGGCGGGGCGTGCAGTTGCTCAGCCATTCTTGTTAGGTATTTGTTTTGTTATTGCGGCACTTGCCGTGGTGGGTATGCCACCATTGTCAGGTTTTGTCGGTAAAATTTGGATTTTAAAGAGTACTCTAGATAGCGAAAAAGCCATGTTGTTTTGGCCTATTTATATTTTATCTAGCTTGGCACTGTTGGTTGCGATATCGCGTGCTGGTACAAGCCTTTTTTGGGATCACAAATATAAAGATAGTGAAGCAATTGAGGGCGTAAAAGCACACCCTTTACAAGTGACTGCGGTCATTGTGCTGTTAGCATGCTCGCCGTTAATGGTTATTTTTGCAGGGCCAATATCTGAATATATGCTAGCAACCTCTGAGCAATTGTTTGATATAAACCAAGGCATTCAGAATGTATTACAAGGAGGCCAATAATGCGTTTAGAAGCTCGTTTTAGTTGGCTACCGACTCCATTTCGTAGTGTATTACTTTTTGTTGTTTGGTTATTACTCAATAATAGCGTGTCGCCAGGGCATCTGCTGTTAGCTGCTTTTTTTGCTATAACAATTCCGTGGATCACTTTTCCATTTCGCGATCCACAGCCCCTTATTGTTAGACCAGGATTGGCGTTTAAGTACTTACTTTTAGTGCTGTACGATATTGTCACTGCCAATTTACAAGTTGCGCTTTTAATACTCGGGCCGACTAAAAAGTTGCGTCCGGGATTTATAAAAGTACCACTTGATTTAAGTCATGAAATGCCAATCACTATTTTGGCAAGCACTGTGTCACTAACCCCAGGCACAGTTAGTGCAGAGGTTTATCCTATTCCTGAGTCACTCGAAGAGGGCGAAGAAATTGAGCAGCGCTATTTACTGATCCATGTGCTCGATTTAGCAGATGAACAGGCGTTAATTAATACTATTAAGCAGCGCTATGAAGCACCGCTTAAGGAGATTTTTAGATGCTAGATACCGTATTTTTAATTGTCTATGCGATGATCGCCATCTCGTTATTACTAAATTTATGGCGCTTAATAGTGGGTCCATCGGTACCTGACCGTATATTAGCGCTAGATACGATGTTTATTAACACCATTGCGCTGATAATTCTTTATGGCATGAGTATGGATACCGGGCTTTATTTTGAGGCCGCTTTATTAATTGCCATGCTTGGTTTTGTTAGTACCGTTGCAGTATGTAAATATTTGCTGCGCGGCGATATTATTGAATAAGGTAACAAATAATGAGTGAATGGATTGTATCAATCTTACTGTTAATTGGTGGTTGCTTTATTTTGATTGGTTCGATTGGCTTAGTGAAAATGCCAGACTTTTTTATGCGTTTACATGGGCCAACTAAAGCCACTACTTTAGGAATGGCATCATTACTTATCGCTGCAATGGTGTATTTTAGCTATCACCATGATGGAGTGAGCGTTAAAGAGATCCTAATTTCAATTTTCTTACTGATCACCGCACCTATCAGTGGTTACATGTTGATTAAGTCAGCTATTCATCACAAACTTCGCGCTAAAGAAGGTACCAAGGGCTTAGACAACGTTGAGGACGATTAAAAACTAATCGTGCTAACAGGGTGAAGTACAAGGGTGCTTTTATTGCGCGAGCAGATCGCATAAAATGCCCTGTCATTTAGCACAGTAGGTAAATAGATCATTATGCGAGTAGCACTTGGAGTAGAGTACAACGGCGCCCGTTACAGTGGTTGGCAACGTCAATCACATGTCAATAGCGTACAGCAAGAAGTAGAAACGGCGTTGTCGCGGATTTGTAATCACCCAGTCGAAATCGTATGTGCTGGCCGCACTGATGCTGGTGTTCACGGCACAGGGCAAGTGGTTCACTTTGACACTCATGCAGAACGTGAAATGGTTGCATTCACAATGGGCATGAATACCCTGTTACCGAAAGATATTTCTATTCGGTTTGCCGAGCCTGTCAGTGAAGATTTTCATGCTCGTTTTAGCGCCACAGCTCGTCGCTATCGTTACGTTATTTATAATTACACCTATCGCGGTGCAATCATGAGCGAAGGGGTGACGCATTTTCATCACCCACTCGATGAAACTAAAATGCAAGAAGCCTGTCAGTATTTAATTGGTGAGCATGACTTTACCTCTTTTAGGGCACTGCATTGCCAAGCGAATACAGCAAATCGTACGATTCACCATTTGTCGGTAAAACGCCAAGGTGACTATGTGATAATTGATATTAAAGCGAATGCATTTTTACATCATATGGTACGAAATATTACTGGCTGTTTGATGGATATTGGTCTGCATAAACATGAACCAGTCTGGTTAAAAGAATTACTTGATTTAAAAGAACGCGCTAAGGCAAGTGCCACAGCAAAGGCTGCTGGTCTTTACTTAGTGGATGTGGATTACCCTGAACACTTTGGTATTCCTAAAACACCATTAGGACCTCTGTTTTTACCTGATTCAGATAGTTAACTGAAAGTGCTGCACTACTAAGACCAGTTTTTTATATCGTCTACGGGTAATTCATGTTTTAATTGAAAAAATCTGTCTGTTTAATTACTAGAAGTAGTGCATCGAGCATACTTGATTAAACAGACTGCGACACAGAACAGCATTTAAGAGAGTTGCAAATGAGTTGGTTAGAAAAAATCTTACCTAAAACGACTAAATCATCAGGTCGTAAAGAAATCCCTGAAGGGGTTTGGGCTAAGTGTACAGACTGTGATTCAATTTTATACAAAGCAGAATTAGAAAAAGCACTCAACGTATGTCCTAAGTGTGATCATCACATGCGCTTAAGTGGCCGTAAACGTTTAGAAAACTTTTTAGATGATGCTGATCGTCACGAAATTGGTGCTGAACACGAACCAAAAGACGTATTAAAGTTTAAAGATTCTAAAAAATACTCTGACCGCATCACCCAAGCACAAAAAGCAAGTGGTGAAAAAGACGCACTTGTTGCAATGAAAGGCCGTTTAAAAGGCATTCCTGTTGCTGCTGTTGCATTTGAATTCTCATTTATGGGTGGTTCAATGGCGTCAGTAGTAGGTGCACGTTTTGTTGAAGCTGTTGACCAATGCTTAGAGCATGATATGCCACTTATTTGTTTTTCTGCATCGGGTGGTGCACGTATGCAAGAAGCCCTTATGTCATTAATGCAAATGGCTAAAACAAGTGCTGCGCTTGCAAAGATGAGCGAAAAAGGTTTACCGTTTATTTCAGTATTAACTGATCCAACAATGGGTGGTGTATCTGCATCGCTGGCAATGCTTGGTGATGTGAACGTTGCAGAGCCTAAAGCATTAATTGGTTTTGCGGGTCCTCGCGTAATCGAGCAAACAGTACGTGAAACGCTACCAGAAGGTTTCCAACGCAGTGAATTCTTGCTAGAGCATGGTGCAATCGACATGATTGTTGACCGCCGTGAAATGCGTGACACCCTTGCACGTATCTTAGCGAAATTTATGAACTTGCCTTCTACTGAACAAGAGCATAGAGTAGCGTAAATTTCAGCTTAACTGATTAAACGCTATGACAGAAATCCTTCCTAGCCAATCATCAAGCCTTGATGATTGGCTTTGTTATTTAGAAAGTGTACATCCAGCCAATATCGAAATGGGTCTTGAGCGCGTAGACCGTGTGGCAAACCAAGTCGGCTTACTCGATACATCAAGCAAAATAATCCTTATTGCAGGTACGAATGGTAAAGGAACGACAGCTCGTTGCTTAGAAAGCTTACTGCTTGCACAAGGTTTTAGTGTCGGGACTTATGCTTCTCCGCATCTTATTCGTTACAACGAACGCGTGCGTATTAATGGCCAAGAGCTTGATGATCAATACCATGTTGATGCTTTCGATATGCTCGAAAAAGGCCGAGGTGACACACCACTGACTTATTTTGAATACGGAACACTGGGCGCTTTAGCTATTTTTAAACGCCATGCGGTTGATTATGTACTCTTAGAAGTGGGTCTAGGTGGTCGTTATGATGCTACTAATATAGTCAATCCATATGCTTGTGTGATCACCACCATAGATTTAGACCATAAAGAATACCTAGGTGATACTCGTGAACTTGTTGGGTATGATAAAGCCGGTATTTTCCGTACCAATACGCCCGCAATCGTTGGCGATTTAGCTATTCCACACACAGTAACTGATTACGGTAATGAAATTAACGCCGATATGGTGTTATCAGGTCGCGACTTTAAATTTACAGAAGACAGTGAAGGCTTTAATTGGCAATACAAAGCCAATGACTGGCGTTTAGCTAAACCTGCGATCCCTTGTCAAAATGCTGCCACAGCATTGACTCTACTTAGTAAGCTTGATTTATTACCAAATGAACAACAAGTAAGAGACTGTTTAGCAAACTTAACGGTTGAAGGTCGCTTTCAGCAGCTAAGTGAGCAACCACTTATTTTTACTGATGTAGCTCATAACCCAGAGTCGGCTCGTTATTTAGCACGTAAATTAAGCGTGTATAAAGATCAAGGGTTTAAAATTCATGCATTAGTCGCTATGCTTGCAGATAAAGATAAAGTGGCTGCTATGTCGGCTGTGGCCGATGTAGTTGATGAATGGTCGTTGGCGAGTTTAGACTGTTTTCGCGGAGATACCGTCGAAAACCTTGCCAGCGCATTAGCAGAAACGCCATCAACAGCGCCTAGCACCCATTATAAGAGTGTTGAAGCTGCATTAGATGCAATGTTACCAAAGCTAGATAAAAGCACCTTATTGATTGTGTTTGGGTCATTTATAACTGTGGCTGCTGCTATCAATTACTTTAAAGAATAGAGAGGAAATCGGTGAACGCAGGGTTTATTAATCGCTTAGTAGGAACCACCATTGTGGTTGTAGCGGCTATTGTCTTCATTCCAAATATTTTGGACGGAGAGAAAGTTCATCATGCAGAAAACTTTAAAGCGATCCCTGACCGCCCTGAGTTCACCACGATTGACTTACAACAAGCTATAGACAATAAAGTGGCATCAGCTGAGCAACCCGCCGAAGTTGCTGTTGAAGATGTTAAAGCTAATGATGCCGAGTTAACGGCAACAGAACAGCAATCATTTAGCGATGCCCCGAAAATGATTGAAGCATCAATAGATGAGCCTGTGATTAATAAAGCTGAGCCAAAAGTTGCAGTGCAAGAGCCTGCAAAGCCGGTCGCTAATACTCCTGAGCCAACCCGTAAGCCAGAAGAAAACCTCACCAAAATGGCGTATGTTATTCAATTGGGGAGTTTTTCTCATGCACCTAATGTGAAATCGCTTCAAGAAAAACTAAAAGCGAATGGTTTCAAAACTTTCACGCGCCCGATAAAAACCCCGAACGGCACACTGACAAAAGTCTTTGTAGGTCCTTCACTTAACAAGAAAGAGTTAGAGAGTAAGCTTCCTGAGTTAAAGCAGTTAACCAAGTTAAATGGTAAAGTTACTCAGTTTGAAATTACAAAGTGATTTAACTTTGAAGCGCCCGAAGGGCATGGCTAAAACGTATTTATTCTGCGTTATTGATTTTGCTAATGGGTACACCATTACCTACAATCAATGCCTTGCCTAAATACGTTTTATCTCATGCTGAATTCTTGCATCTACAGGTGGTTCTTATACCCAAACCACCTGTAGATCCATGATTCAGCGCTATCACAGGGCTTTCAATACACGGCGTGGCAATACAGGAATGTAGGTACCTTTCAAGTTGCCACAACACAGTAGTGGAAGCTCTGTGAAGCGCCCGAAGGGCATGGCTAAAACGTATTTATTCTGCGTTATTGATTTTGCTAATGGGTACACCATTACCTACAATCAATGCCTTGCCTAAATACGTTTTATCTCATGCTGAATTCTTGCATCTACAGGTGGTTTGGGTATAGAATGCGCCCCAAATTAACGACTAGTTGGTTCTTATGATCTGGGTTGATTACGCCATACTTGGCATTATTGCACTATCCACTATCATCGGTTTAATACGTGGCTTTATAAAAGAAGCAATGTCTTTAGCGGTGTGGGCTGGCGCATTTATCATCTCTAGTTTGTTTTACCAATATTTAGCATCCTTCCTAACAAGTATTTCAGAACCCCTTTTAAGAAATGCAGCCGCAATTGCCATATTATTTTTTGCGACACTCCTGTTGGGTGGTTTACTAAACTATATTTTAGGTGAACTTGTACAGCGTACTGGTTTATCTGGCACAGACCGTGTTTTTGGCATTGTGTTTGGTGCTCTTCGTGGCGTGTTGGTCGTGAGCGCGTTACTTTTCTTTCTTGATGCTTTTACCGGTGCACCAAATACGCATTGGTGGGGCAACTCTATTTTGATTCCAGAATTTGGCTTTGTTGTTGAGTGGTTCTTTTCGTACCTCGAAAACAACTCAAGCTTTTTAAATTCGGTAAACCGTTAATCGGCGAGGATAAATTTAATGTGTGGTATCGTTGGCATAGTCGGCACTTCTCCTGTTAATCAGGCGTTATATGACGGCTTAACTGTTTTGCAACACCGTGGTCAAGATGCAGCGGGCATCATTACCATTGAAAACAACACGTTTAGCTTACGCAAAGCCAATGGCCTAGTGAAAGATGTGTTTCATACCCGTCATATGAAACGTCTGCAAGGCACTATTGGTATTGGCCATGTACGCTATCCGACAGCTGGTTCATCTAGCTCGTCTGAGGCGCAACCTTTCTATGTTAACTCGCCATTTGGTATTGCGCTTGCGCACAATGGTAACTTAACAAATGCAGAAGCATTAAAGCAGCAATTATTTTCAGAAGCTCGCCGTCATGTTAATACAACATCAGACTCTGAAATCTTACTTAATATCGTGGCGCATGAGTTAAGTAAGTCAAATAAGCTTAAGTTAGATGCAGAAGATATTTTCACCGCGGTAACCGAAGTTAATAACAAAGTGACAGGTGGTTATGCAACAATTGCAATGATCATTGGCCACGGTATTGTTGCTTTTCGTGACCCTAACGGTATTCGTCCATTAGTTTTTGGTAAGCGTGAAACTGCAAATGGCACTGAATATATGTTTGCATCTGAAAGCGTTGCATTAAAAACTGATGGTTTTGAGTTTGTGCGTGATGTTGCGCCAGGTGAAGCAATTTACGTTACTGAAGACGGTCAGTTTTTCTCGCAAGCGTGTGCAGAAAAAGCTACTTACTCACCATGTATCTTCGAGTTTGTTTACTTTGCGCGCCCAGATTCAACAATTGACCGTATGTCTGTTTATGCAACGCGTGTAAACATGGGTACTAAGTTAGGTGAAAAAATCGCTCGCGAATGGGCCGACAAAGACATCGACGTTGTTATTCCAATTCCTGAAACATCATGTGATGTAGCACTTGAGATTGCCTCAGCTCTTAACTTGCCATACCGCCAAGGTTTTGTTAAAAACCGTTACATTGGCCGTACTTTCATCATGCCTGGTCAAGAGATGCGTAAGAAATCAGTTCGTCAAAAACTGAATGCTATTGACCGTGAGTTCAAAGGTAAAAACGTATTACTTGTTGATGACTCAATTGTTCGTGGTACAACGTCAGCACAAATCGTTGAGATGGCTCGTGAGTCAGGTGCAAAGAACGTTTACTTCGCTTCAGCTGCGCCTGAGATTCGTTTCCCGAACGTGTATGGTATCGACATGCCATCGGCTGCAGAGTTAATTGCTCATGGTCGTGAAGTTGAAGATATCAATGCTAGCATTGGTGCGGATGGTCTTATCTATCAATCGCTAGATGACTTGATTGCGGCGGTTAGCCAAGAGAACCCTGAAATCACTCGTTTCGAAACGTCTGTATTTGATGGCCAGTACATCACCGGCGATATTGATCAAGAGTACCTAAACCACATTGACCGTTTACGTAACGATTCAGCAAAATCAACGCGTGAAAATGCTATGTCTGCGGGTTTAGAACTTCATAATCAAGAAGAAAATAGCGCTGACTAGTCACTGTTTTCAAGATGATAAAAAAGGAGCTTTACAGCTCCTTTTTTGTTTTGGAAAGAAAGGAAATAATAATGAAATCAAGTAAACATGGGGTGAACAATACCGTTTGTCCAGAGTATAGCTGTTGCAGCTAAAATAATTACTAACAGAATAAGCCCGCAAGTAACGACCGAGCTTGCATAAATAAAACCTCTTTCCTCAGGAATGTGCATGAGAATAGGCACGCCTGTGTAAAGTAGGTAAACAGAATAGGCAAGTGCAACTAAGCCAACACACACTACAAACCAAAGCTCTGGCAAAAATGCTGCAAATGACGACATAAACACTGGCGTTGCTGTATAAGCGGCAAGTTCTAGGGTTTGTGTGAAAGTGGGTTTAGCACCAAATGTTACTGCCATCCAATGAGCTAGATAAGCAAGCGCAAATACGCCTACTATGAGTGCAAAATACATCGCTACTGCGATCATCAATGCACTATCATGGGTTAAAAATACAGCTTCACCAGAACCAATACTCCATCCTAAGTGAACCGACGAATAATAGCCCATAATTGAAGGGATACATGCAATTAATAGGATATGAGATAGGCTATAGCGCAAACTCTCATGGCGATTATCAATCGTTTGCCATTCTTCGAGTGGATGGGCGTATAAGCCCCATAAGTGGTTTAAAATCATAATTGTTGCCCCTGTAAAAAAGGAATAGTAGCTGTTTTATTTTTGTACAGCTTTGATTAAGTTATGGTTCAGTAATTAAATCTTGTCAAGAAGCTGAAATAATCGAAACAGTCGATTGAATGTAACTCTTTAGTGCATATAGGAAATTACTTTGCACTGATATGGGTCATGGAATGCAGGCTTAATTATGTGGTAAAATCAAACCAAGATTTTTGATGAGAAGTTATTCAGTGCCTTATTCTGATTTGTTAGCGCCAATTCATGCTTTTTTAAAGTGCGAAACGCCTGATGAGTGGATTGCTGCGGCAACCAAAAAAGAAAACTTAGATATAGTTTTAATCGATCACCTTATTTGTGAGTTAAAAGCGGCGCAAAGCGCGATGTTCTTAATTCGCAAATATGCCGTTGATAAAGAAAGTAGCGACGCTTTACTTGAATGGTTGAAGCCTTTTGAGACACTTATTTACAAGCGTGAAGGTGATTGGCGAGAGCTTGCAGATAAAAACAAGCTGACTAAGTCGATGATCCCAAAATCAAACTCTCCATATGGGCAAGATCTCATTGATAAAATGGTCATGCTTATTAAAGAAGAGCTGCACCACTTCTATCAAGTGTTGGAGATCATGGATGAGTACGGCATTGAATATAAAAGTATTACTCCGTGTCGTTATGCTAAAGGCATGCTTCGCCATGTAAAAACTTACGAGCCAGATGCTTTAGTTGATAAGTTAATTATCGGTGCTTACATCGAAGCCCGCTCTTGTGAGCGTTTTGCTAAATTAGCCCCGCATGTTGATAAGCGTTTAGGTGATTTTTATATCTCACTCCTGCGCTCTGAAGCGCGCCATTATCAAGATTATCTAACCCTTGCGCAAGAAATCAGTGAGTTTGATATTACTGAGCGTGTTGAATTTTTTGGTCAACTTGAAGCTGAGCTTATTTCAACCCCAGATGAAGACTTTAAATTTCACAGCGGTGTGCCTGCATAATATATTAAATCAGAGCGCCTGTTTGGCGCTCTAGTTCATTTATCTTGCCAAGTTTAGTGGGTTTTACCCCTATTCAAATTAGCTAATTCTCATTACTTTTCTAATACTTATTCATTTGTTGTTTTAGTAAATAATTTGTACCTTTTAAAATCTTGCACTACCTTTGACCTAGGTTGCTATTAACATTCGTAAAATAGAATCATAAGTTGTTAAAAGGAGAAGTCATGCGTGATTCTAATGTGCCTTTCGAGTTTAAAGAAGATGCTTCTGAACAATCGTATGCCCAAAAAACATGGAAAGTTTTAACGGTTGAAGATGACTTAAACTACCAACAAGCATTACTAAACAGTTTTAATGCCATATCTCTAGATAACAATGAGTCTCTTGAGGTATTAACGGCAAATTCAGTGTCAGAGGCATCGTCTGTTTTATCGCGCCATAAAGATATCGCTATTGTATTTCTTGATGTGGTAATGGAAGAAGATGATTCAGGCCTAAGGCTTGTAAATACCATTCGCCACGTTTTAGGCAATAACGATATACGCATAGTGCTATTAACAGGACAACCAAGCTTTGCTCCTGAACCACAAGTAATGCAATCGCTTGATATTGACGAATACTGGAATAAGTCAGATATGACGGTAGATAAGCTTAAATCTATCGTTAGTAGCCATCTTCGTACGTATCAATACATTTCGCAAATCTCAAGTGCTAAACAAGGACTGCAGCTAGTGCTCGATGCAGCAAGAAGCATTAATAGTAAACACGATATACGTGCGTTTTCTCACGCGGTGCTAGATGAAATAGGTAAAATTTTGCACCTATCTAAGGGAGGCGGCGTATTATGCGTTGGCAATGAAATGCACTTTGATAAACACCCCAAAGTTATAACTAGTATCGGCTGCTATAGAGGGCTTGATGGTAAAGAGCTCAGCACAGATGTGCTCAGTGAAGAAGCACAGGAATCGTTTATTTCAGCCAGAGATAAAAAAGAGCATGTGTTTTCTGAGCATTACAGTGTTTTTTATTTTGATACCGCAGACGTTGATATTAGCTATTACATCACGATTGTTAAATCAGATGTTCCCATCGACGAGCATAATGTATTTTTACTAAAGGTATTTAGTGAAAATGTCAGTACAGGCTTTTCGAATATTGCACTGATGAACCGGCTTACTGAGCTTGCTTACACCGATATAACGCTAAACATGCCCAACAGGAACTGGCTCCAGCGCGAAATCGATAATATGAACAAATACGAACAAGCAGAAACTCAGTTAGTGGTGTTTGAGATACTTCAGTTTGACGAAAAATCTTTTCGGTTTGGCTATGAATTTTGTAAAAAAACACATCTAAAAATGCGCGAGAATATTTTGCAAGCCTTAGCGCCATATCACCCTCGTATCGCTGTTTTTAAAAGTGATTGTTTAGGTGTTTTAGTGTCAAGCCATGCATTTGAAGATGAAAGTATTATTGACTCTTTAAAACGTCAATCTTTTGAAATTGATGGGGTAAAACAGTTTTTAGATGTGCGTATTTTAGTTATGCAGCTAATCGCCTTTGAAGATCATAACGCAGAGCAAATATTCAATTTAGCAGAGTCTACTCTTAATGATGAAAACTCACAAAGAGCTGAGCTTCTCTATTATACGTTAGATAATACCAAAGCAATCACCCGGCGCTATGAGCTTATGCAAGAGTTGCGCACTGCAATTCGCAACAAAGAACTTCAAGTAGCCCTACAGCCTAAGATTAATTTAACCACAGATGAAGTGATTGGTTTTGAAGCATTGGCGCGATGGCAAAGAGATGATGGAACATTTGTCAGACCCGATGAGTTTATTGCACTTGCCGAAACTGCAGGGCTTATCAGTGAGTTAGACAAACTTATTTTCGATAAAATAATGCAGACGATTAAGCAATTTGCAGAGCAGGGCGTTAGTTTGCCAATCGCGTTTAATGCATCGACGTTTGATTTGTTAGCCGATGATTACTTTGTTGAGGTTGCAGCACGCATTGAGGAGTATGGCATTTCACCTTCGTTACTTGAGCTTGAAGTAACAGAGACTCAAGCGATTTTTAACTATGAAAAGATCAATACATGTTTATGTCGTTTTGCGGGCTTGGGTATAAAAATTAGTATTGATGATTTTGGTACTGGCTATTCGTCACTTGCCCATATTAGCGAAATTCCTGCGCAGATAATAAAAATAGATCGCTGCTTTGTAACCGATATTCAAGAGTCAAAATCTAACCAACACATTATCGAAATGATAATGTTGCTGGCAGAAAAATTCGGCTTTGAAGTAACAGCTGAGGGCATTGAAACAGAAGCTGAACACAACTGGCTTATTGAAGCTGGGTGTTACATAGGGCAGGGCTACTATTACGCAAAACCCATGTTTTATGATGATGCATTGCAGTGGCTAAAGGGCAGGTATAATTAACTATTATGGTAGAAGTAACAAGCCAATATAAGTCACTGAAAAAAAGTCTACTTTTTAAATTTATGGTGATGGTTGCTGTTAGCTTATTAATTAGCTTGATGGTTTATGTGATCCAGTATCAAATACAAAAAAGTAGTATCA
Organism: Pseudoalteromonas sp. OFAV1; assembly: GCF_021532595.1. Taxonomy (NCBI): domain Bacteria; kingdom Pseudomonadati; phylum Pseudomonadota; class Gammaproteobacteria; order Alteromonadales; family Pseudoalteromonadaceae; genus Pseudoalteromonas; species Pseudoalteromonas sp. OFAV1. Next base: position 75,504 of record NZ_JAKGBG010000003.1, on the reverse strand, counting down.
CGCTTTTGCAAGATAACACCTTACTTGCCGCTCATAACACCTTAAGCAGAGAGCTTGGCGATGTGCGAAAAGTGGTTAAGTTGCTGGTGGCCGATGACATATTAAAGCAAAGTGATGAAAACGAATTACTTGAGCAACAAATACAAACCCATTTTGTGAACTTTGGTTTAGCCGCAGAAAACATTTCTCAAATTCGTTGGTTAGATAGTGAAGGCCAAGAAAAGTACCGTGTTAACTTTAAGGCAGGACAAGCAGAGCTAGTACCAAAACAACAGCTACAAAATAAAAGTAGTCGTTATTATTTTACCGAGGGGATGGAGCACAGTAAGGGGGACGTTTATATCACGCCAATAGATTTAAATGTCGAGCGCGGCGCAGTTGTTACACCACATGAACCAACATTAAGAGCATCTTATCGAACCATAAGCGATAGCTTTATTCTAAACGGGTTAATTGTTGTCAATTTTGACCTGTCGAAAACTCTACAGCAAATAAAGTCACTCAGTACCATGCAAGCACAAATACAATTAATTAATGGTGAAGGTTATTGGTTGTTACATCCACGCAAAGATAAAGAGTGGGGGTTTATGCTGGAGCAGCCGATGCTGACACTCGGTAAAGAAGATAGCCAATTATGGCAAGTCATCACCCAGCTGCCAAAATCTCAGGATCTTATTGCATCGCATAGTCATGCAACTAGCTTTTTAAAAATGACCTTAGATAATAATAGCGCAAATGGTACAAACGATATTATTGTACTGGTAAAGGCTGATGATTCGGTGCAAAACGAGATTGTTTTATGGTCTTTTTTTATTGCTTTTGCATGTGCTGTAAGCTTGATATCAATTTCTGGCTTATATCTGAAACGCAGTTATCGTGACCAACGTCAGATTATTAAAGCCAGAGCACACTTAGAGCACGAGCAGCAGGAGCTGTTAGCAGCCAATACTAAATTACAACGTTACATAAAACAGCAGCATCAATTACAGGGTGAGCTTATTGAAGCACAAAGGTTGTCATCACTCGGTTTAATGGTGGCAGGTGTGGCCCACGAAATGAATACACCATTGGGTGGTGCTGCTATTTCACTATCAAATGCGCAATTAATTAATCAACAACTCAAAGATAAAATTGACCAAGGGTTCACAAAACAGTTTTTAGAAACGAGTGTTGAAGGTATTGCCGATAATTTGTCGCTCTCAAAAGTAAATTTAGATAAAGCGATCGCTCATGTGAAAAGCTTTAAAGAAATGGCCCATGATCGGTCAAACGATCAATACATTAGCTTTAATGTCGAAAAAGTCATCGATGATCTACTACTGGGTTTAAAATCTCGCTTTAAAGCCTCAAAAGTAACCATAGAAACTAAAATCGATGTCAAAAAAGACATTATTAGTCGCCCTGGGATTATCTCTCAGGTTATCGAGAGTTTAATCGTTAATGCAATTTCTCACGCCTTTGACGAGGTTGATAACAAACAAATTCAATTGCATGTACATTTAAATCAACAAGGTGACCTTTGTATTAGCGTTTCTGATAATGGTTGTGGGATTGATGACTCTTTGCGTAGTAACTTATTTGACCCCTTCGTGACTACATCTAGAAACCATGGTCATACAGGGTTAGGTTTGTATCTTGTGCATGAATGGGTTACGAGTGTTCTTAACGGAAAAATCCAGCTAGTTGCAAGCAAAGACCTACCTGAAGGAATAGCAACCCAGTTTAAGATAACCTTGCCAGGCTTGAAAAAGAACAAAATTAGTTAGCATAGGTTTTTTCATATAGTTGCGTAATGTGACTAATTTCTTTTTCATTCAGTTTATAATGCTTCAGTATCTCTAAAAGCTTGCCTGACGCCGTAATTGCTTTAAGACCTAAAGATAAACTTTGCTGAAAAAGCTCAGCCTGAGGGTGATTTTTATCAGTAATCACATGTAAGTGTTGAGTAGCAAGATAGGGGGTAACTATTTCTAACTCTGTTTGCTTTGCTTGCTGTAGGCGTTCGCTATTATCGAGCCAATACAAGGCAACTTCTTTTGTGCCTGCAACTAAATCAACACGACCATGCTTTAATAGCAACAAGCTCTCAATCAAGCTACCTGTGGTTGTCACGCTAAGGTTTGGGTGGTGCTCAAATTGCTCACTTACCACATAGTCTTCACCTTTACTGATTGTATATGGCTTTAATGAATACAAAGAGCCAGTGTAAGTTATTTTGCTATCAACACGCTTGAATAACACTGTATGTGCGGTTGCTAATGAAGGTGAATATGTAAAATCTCTCGCTCTTTGCTTTGTATAAAAAGCACCTAGCACTGCGACACGTTTATGGCGCGTGGCAAGCTTTAGCGCGCGAGCCCAATGTGTGTATTCAATAGTGGCTTGATGTTTTTGTGTTTTCAGTGCTGCGATGATGACTTCGTGCAGCCAGCCCGGCTTATTTGGCTCATCAATAAAATAAGGAGGAAACGGCTCTGTGACCAATTGCCAAGTTTGGCAATTGATTGAAAAGCTAATTAGTAAACAACAACATAAAAGGCTTAACCGACTCATCATAGATAATGCATTTTTTGACAATACTGGTTAAAGCATAGTTAAAAAATTGGTTATTTAAAGGGCGTGTGGACTAGTTTTTGCTGCTCTGGAGTAGCTCTTAAGTATGAACCTTGCTCATACCAGTCACCCAGTACAGTGCGGGTTAGTGTTTTTCCATTTTGCTTATAGTGATGCACATTAGGGCGGTGGGTATGACCATGGATCATATTCTTAACCTGATGTTTTTTAAACATGGCTAATACCGCATCTTCTGTAACATCTAAGATTTCTAATGCTTTACCAGCTTGGCTTTGTTTTGATTTTTCGCGGGCGTTGCGAGCAATCTTCTTGCGATACCAAAGCGGCATAGCAAGCATTAATTTTGGCCACCACCAACCACGGCTTTTTTTGCGAAACTTTTGATATTCAACATCTTGGGTGCACATTTCATCACCATGCAGGATAACCGTTGGGGTGCCGTATAAATCAATAACAACTTGTTCGGGTAATAAAGTCATACTCGCGCTTTTGGCATAGCCTTCACGCATAATGAAATCGCGGTTACCATGAATAAAAAACACCTTAGTACCACTTTCACTTACCTGGCTTAAACGTGTGGCAACGCTCACTGAAAGGTCAGTTTGATAGTCATCACCTACCCATACTTCAAAAAAGTCACCTAAAATATACAGGGCATCAACGTCATCATTAATAATCTTGCTATCAAGAAAATCAAAAAATGCCGCAGTGATGTCTGGGCGGTTTTCTGTTAAGTGGAGATCGGCAATAAAATAACTTTGTTTCATGGTTACTCGCAAAAAAGCGGGCAAAGGCCCGCTTAAAAAAGTACTAAACGATTAAATTAGCTAACCGTTACTTTTTCGATAATTACATCTTCAAGTGGTACGTCTTGGTGGAAACCTGCGCTGCCAGTTGCAACACCTTTGATTTTGTTTACCACGTCCATACCTTCAACAACTTCTGCAAACACGCAGTAGCCCCAGCCTTGTGAAGTTTCACTGCTGAAGTTTAAGAAGTCATTGTCGTTAACGTTAATGAAGAACTGCGCAGTTGCTGAATGTGGATCCGGCGTGCGCGCCATTGCTAATGTGCCTACTTTATTCGCAAGACCATTGTTTGCTTCGTTTTCGATAGGGTTGTTTACTTCTTTTTGAACCATACCTGGCTCAAAGCCACCGCCTTGTACCATAAAACCATCAATTACACGGTGAAAGATAGTGCCGTTGTAAAAGCCAGAGTTTGCATACTCTAAGAAGTTTTTAACTGTGTTTGGTGCATCGTTTTCGTGCATTTTGATGGTGATGTCACCAAAGTTTGTGTGTAGTACAACCATGAGGTTTCCTATATCTGGTTTAATAATGGCACTATTTTATAGTAGTTGTCTTTGATTAACAAAGAGCTTGTTTAAAACGATTAACAAAGTGCTTATTCAATTGATAAAGCGCTAGAGCAGCGGCTTTGCAAGTGTTAACATAGAGAATCTCGAAACACCGTTAAGGACATTTTATAAATGGTACAAATTTACAACACACTTACGCGACAAAAAGAGCAGTTTAAACCCCTTGTTGATGGCAAAATCGACATGTATGTGTGTGGTATCACCATTTATGATTACTGCCATATCGGTCATGCACGTACATTTGTAGGGTTTGATGTAATTGTTCGTTACCTTCGTCACATCGGCTACGATTTAAAATATGTACGTAACATCACCGATGTTGACGACAAAATTATCAAACGTGCTAACGAAAAAGGCGAGTCTATCAATGATTTAACGACTCGCATGACTAAAGCAATGCATGAAGACTTTGACAGCTTAAATATGTTGCGTCCTGATGTTGAGCCAACCGTAACAAACCATATGGATGAAATCATCGCTATGGTTGAACGTTTAATTGCGAAAGGCCATGCCTACATTGCAGCTGATGGTGATGTATTATTTGATGTCTCTACATTTGAGCAATACGGTGCTTTATCACAACAAGACTTAACCATGCTACAGGCTGGTTCACGTGTTGAAGTTGCACAAGATAAGCAAGATCCACTTGATTTCGTGCTATGGAAAAAAGCCAAGCCAGAAGAGCCGTCATGGTCTTCACCATGGGGTGAGGGTCGTCCAGGATGGCATATTGAATGTTCAGCAATGAGTTCTAAGCACTTAGGCGAGCACTTTGATATTCACGGTGGTGGTTCAGATTTACAGTTCCCACACCATGAAAACGAAATTGCTCAGTCATGCTGCGCAAATAACGGCAAGTACGTTAATACGTGGATCCACACAGGTATGGTTCAGGTTAATAAAGAGAAGATGTCTAAGTCTTTAAACAACTTCTTTACCGTACGTGACGTATTAAAAGAGTATGATGCTGAATCAGTTCGTTATTTCTTAATTTCAGGTCACTACCGTAGCCAGCTTAACTATTCGCAAGAAAACCTTGAGCAAGCACGTTCGTCACTTGAACGTATTTACACTGCATTGCGTGGCGTAACGCCAATCGAGTGCGATTTAGCTAGCAATGAATATGTGGCTAAATTCAGAAAAGCGATGGATGATGACTTTAACACCCCTGAAGCACTACCAGTATTATTTGAATTAGCAAAAGAGCTAAACCGTGTTAAAGATAGCGATACAGAGCAAGCAGGTAAGCTAGCTTATGTACTACGCAGTGTTGCAGAGGTACTAGGCGTTGCACAACAAGACCCAGAAGCCTTTTTGCAAGGTGGCCAAGCTGACGACGAAGTAGCACATATCGAAGCGTTAATAGCAAAACGTAACGAAGCTCGTGCCAGCAAAGATTGGGCGGCAGCTGATGAAGCGCGCGATGCACTTAATGCACTCGGTGTGGTACTTGAAGATTCAGCTGGTAAAACAACATGGCGTAAAGCTTAAGTATCCACCGAGATATTACAAATTGAAAAGGTTGCCAAGAGGCAACCTTTTTTGTTTTTAACTGGGCATAGCTATTGACCTAAACCTTACTTGAGGTTTTATTTTTACGCTACTTTTCACTAACAAGGACTTACATTGAATATCTTACTTGCCATGATCCCTGCTTTTTTATGGGGTACTACCTATGCTGTGACTAAATATGCCACTCCAGATTGGCCGCCATTATTATTAGGTGCATTGCGCGCATTGCCTGCAGGATTATTACTTTTATTACTTAAGCCTAGTTTACCAACTCGATCGCAGTGGCCAAGTTTATTGACTTTAGGTGCTGTGAATATAGCGCTGTTTTTTGCCTTTATTTTTATCATGGCGGTAAATCTTCCAGCAGCTATTGCTGGGGTGGGGATGGTGTCAGTGCCGGTTGTCGCTTTGCTGTATGCATGGATTGTAAAAGGACAGCGTCCAGCAAGAGTTCAAGCATTTTGCGCCATAGCCTTGGTTGTACTGGCGTGGTTATTGTTTGATCCAGCTTACGTCACATTAAATGTATTGGGAGTGGCGGCTTTATTGGGTGCCTTACTTACTATTGTGATTGGTAGCACCTTAGTACAAAGTTTGTCGGTGCATATACATTGGTGGGTTGTGCTTACTTGGCAATTAATCATTGGTGGCAGCATATTATTGCTAGCTGCTTTTATCGATGGAAGTTTGCTAAAGCCAGAGCAATACCAAGTGGTATTTGAGCCAATTTCAGCGCTGCAATACTCTGCGCTATTTTGGTTAATCGTGCCCAATACTGCCATTGCCTATACTCTGTATGTTTGGTTATTAGGGCGCATGAGTGTGGCTGAGTTTTCATTTGGCACCATTGCCAACCCAATCGCGGGAATAGTATGCGCTGTTTTGCTCATAAACGAACAATACCAAGACTGGCAATACCTATTGATGTTTATGATGATTGTATTTTCAGTGCTACCTCAGATGCTAAAGCTTAAGCAGTTAAAACTACAAAAAACTTAAAAGCAAAAAAGGCTGCCCATTGGCAGCCTTTTGCAATAATTTAGCTCTTCTTAGCTGTGATATTTTTCACATGCTTCAAGCGTATTTTCAATTAAGCTTGCAACAGTCATCGGGCCAACACCACCTGGTACAGGTGTAATGAAATGCGCTTTTTGTTCAGCCACATCATATTGAACATCACCAACAAGCTTCCCTGATTCAAGACGGTTAATACCCACATCAATCACAATAGCGCCTTCTTTCACCCAGTCACCCGGAATAAATTCAGGTTTACCAACCGCAACCACTAATAAATCAGCGCGGCGAACATGTGTTTCTAAATCTTGTGTAAACTTGTGACATACCGTTGTTGTACAGCCAGCAAGTAAAAGCTCAAGCGACATAGGACGACCAACAATGTTAGAAGCACCAACAACGACTGCATGCATCCCTTTATAGCGAACACCTGTAGAGTCGAGTAGGGTGATGATCCCCTTTGGCGTACAAGGACGAAGTGCCGGCATACGCTGTGCTAAACGACCAATATTGTAAGGGTGGAAACCATCAACATCTTTATGAGGAGTAATACGCTCAAGAATTTTTTCAGCATCAAGGCCTTGTGGTAAAGGCAGTTGCACTAAGATACCGTCTACTTCTTTGTCTTCATTAAGCTGGTCAATTAAAGCAAGTAAGTCATGTTCTGTGGTGTCGCCAGGTAAATCGTAAGACTTAGATACAAAGCCGACTTCTTCACATGCTTTACGCTTAGAACCAACATAGACTTGGCTTGCTGGGTCTTGACCAACTAACACTACTGCTAGTCCTGGTGCACGTAAACCGTTTGCTACACGCTCTGCAACACGTTCAGCTACATTACTGCGTACTTGTTTAGCTATTGCTTTACCATCGATGATGTTTGCCGTCATGGGTGACCTTTCATTGGGGTTAGTTAACTTGATACTGATACATCAAAATATGATCATCCAATAAAGGGGGCGTGGATACACAAATCATGTTTGTTTGATCATATTTATTAATGTTGTGTATTTTCGCAGAAAAGCATCATAGCGCCAAGATGCAATTGTATATAAAGCGATACTTTATAAAAAAGAGTTCAAATTTTAGCTTATATTTGCAATATTTAACCATTATGAACTAAAAGTGACCGATTGAATTATTTTCTTAAAAAAAAGTTTGACCTAACACGGCCAAATCACTATTATGCACCCCGTTGTTAACGAGGTCACTCGCAAACAACAGTAAGCATCGGCGATTAGCGCAGTTTGGTAGCGCACTTGGTTTGGGTCCAAGGGGTCGCAGGTTCAAATCCTGCATCGCCGACCACTTCTTCTTTAAGAAGCGGTGCTTACAGGCAAACTTTTGAAGTTTTCGATGCGCCCGTAGCTCAGCTGGATAGAGCAACGCCCTTCTAAGGCGTTGGTCGAAGGTTCGAATCCTTCCGGGTGCGCCATTTGAAAATATGTAAATGCCGTGGTGATTGTAGCTCAGTTGGTAGAGCCCCGGATTGTGATTCCGGTTGTCGTGGGTTCGAGCCCCATCAGTCACCCCAATTTACTTAAGATATCGGCGATTAGCGCAGTTTGGTAGCGCACTTGGTTTGGGTCCAAGGGGTCGCAGGTTCAAATCCTGCATCGCCGACCACTTTTCTAAAGTGGTCTTAATTTTCAAAGCTTCTCTCAGTATCGGCGATTAGCGCAGTTTGGTAGCGCACTTGGTTTGGGTCCAAGGGGTCGCAGGTTCAAATCCTGCATCGCCGACCACTTTTAAAGATTTATGGTCAAAGAACGATTGGTTTGGGTATATCCAATTCAGTCTCAGGTTCAAATCCTGCATCGCCGACCACTTCTTAATATCTAAATACCTCCTTTAAATCAGCCTAATTTAACTTTGTTATTTTACTGCGTTCGTTTTTTCAGCACTTAAACGCTGAATGCTGCTATATACGCCAAATAATTGCCCCCTAGACTCGACTATCATAAATATTAGGTTATAATGCCGCGTCTATTGTTTAACATAGTGCCCATAGAGGCAAAGCAGCAATGGTATCTCATGGTTACAATGCGCCGTTTTAAGTTGAATTTTTCAGCATTAAAACTTGCTATCACTCATGGAGATCACCTTGTTTGTAAGGAAGGCGAACAGTCGCCAAAATTGAAGATTGAGGTAAATCATGCAAGTTTCTGTTGAGACGACTCAAGGCCTTGAGCGCCGTCTGACCATCACCGTTCCTGCAGAGAACGTTGAGACTGAAGTTAAAAAACGCTTACAACAACTGTCTAAAACCCAGCGTATCGATGGTTTCCGCCCAGGTAAAGTACCTGCGTCTATCATCAACAAGCGTTACGGTGCAGCAGTGCGTCAAGAAGTTGCTGGCGAATTAATGCAACGCAACTACATCGAAGCAATCGTTTCAGAAAAAATTAACCCAGCGGGTGCTCCAACTTTCGCACCTAAAGCATTAGAAGCTGGTAAAGATTTAGAATTCGATGCAACGTTTGAAGTTTACCCAGAAGTTGAAATCCAAGGTTTAGATAAAATTGCTGTTGAAAAACCAGCAGTATCTGTAACTGACGAAGACCTAGCTAACATGCTAGAAACTTTACGTAAGCAACACGCTTCTTGGGCTGAAGTTGATGCAGCTGCAGGCGAGAACGATCGTGTAACTATCGATTTCGTTGGTTCTATCGACGGTGAAGAGTTTGAAGGCGGTAAAGCTGAAGACTTCCCACTAGAACTTGGTCAAGGTCGTATGATCCCAGGTTTTGAAGACAACATCGTTGGTAAAAAAGCGGGCGAAGAAGTTGTTGCTGAAGTAACTTTCCCTGAAGAGTACCATGCTGAAAACCTTAAAGGTAAAGCTGCTTCTTTCGCAATCACTGTTAAGAAAGTTGAAACTCAAGAGCTTCCTGAGCTTAACGATGAGTTCGCAACTAAATTCGGTGTAGCTGAAGGCGGTGTTGACGCTCTTAAAGAAGAAGTTAAAAAGAACATGACACGTGAGCTTGACCAAGCGGTTAAAGCTAACGTTAAAGACCAAGCTATCAAAGGTCTTTTAGCTAACAACGAAATCGAAGTGCCTAAAGCGCTAGTTGATCAAGAAATTGATGCACTACGTCAGCAAGCTGCACAACGTTTTGGTGGCGATGCTAAAAACATGCCTGAGCTTCCAGCTGAATTATTCCACGAGCAAGCTGTAACTCGCGTTAAGACTGGCCTATTACTAGGTGAAGTTATCAAGGCGAACGAGCTTAAAGTTGACGACGCTAAAGTTGAAGAGTTAATCGCAACTGTAGCTTCTGCATACGAAGATCCAACTGAAGTTGTAGAATACTACAAGTCAAATGATCAACTTATGCAACAAATGCGTAACGTAGCGATGGAAGAGCAAGCAGTTGAAGCTATCCTAGCTAAAGCAAACGTGACTGAAGTTGAAAAAGCATTCGACGACATCATGAATCCACAGCAAGGTGCTTAATAAGTCATTGACTTAAGCTCTCGCTAGCGATTAAATGGCTCGTGTTACTCTGTATATTTACAGCGTACCCGGGCCATTTTAGTTTGTGGTAGCAAGTTTCACAAAAACCGACAATACTAGATGTTATTTCAGAACATTTTTCAGTAAAGATTGAAATAGTGCCGAACCGTTCACATATAGTTAAAAAGATTGAACAGTTACTTTAATTAACATTAGTATTAATGTGCTTTCCTTATAGTAAGGATGAGTCGCAGCGGATAAGGAATTAAATAAGAATGAATAGCGGTATGATAGACCCTCTAAACGCATTAGTCCCTATGGTTGTTGAGCAAACAGCAAAAGGGGAGCGCTCATATGATATTTACTCACGTCTTTTAAAAGAGCGCATTATTTTCTTAACAGGCCAAGTTGAAGATAACATGGCAAACCTGATTCTTGCACAAATGCTGTTTTTAGAATCAGAAAACCCAGAAAAAGATATTTATCTTTATATCAATTCGCCAGGTGGCTCTGTAACTGCTGGTATGGCAATCTACGATACAATGAATTTCATTAAACCTGATGTAAGCACTATTTGTGTGGGTCAAGCAGCTAGTATGGGTGCTTTTTTGTTATCAGGTGGCGCTAAAGGTAAGCGTTTTTGTTTACCTAACTCACGCGTGATGATCCACCAACCATTAGGTGGTTTCCAAGGTCAAGCATCTGACTTCGAAATTCATGCGCGCGAAATCTTATCGATTAAAGATAAGTTAAACCGTTTGATGGCAGAGCACACCGGTCAACCATTAGAGGTCGTATCACGCGATACTGACCGTGATAACTTTATGACCGCAAGCGAAGCGGTTGAATACGGCCTAGTTGACTCTGTATTCTCTAGCCGCGAAACGAAGTAATCTGAATAGCTAATAATAACGTATTGTTAGCTATCACCCTTTACTATGCGAAAACTGATTTTCTTTGATATAGTTAAACATAGTGAATTAGCAGTAGCCCAGTGCTGCTGCCAACGTAATAAATGAGGTAGCTGAATGTCTGACACTCCTACAGACGGCGACAAAAGTAATAAATTGTTATACTGCTCTTTTTGTGGCAAAAGCCAGCATGAAGTTCGTAAACTTATTGCAGGCCCTTCAGTATACATTTGTGATGAATGTGTTGAGCTGTGTAATGATATCATCAGGGAAGAAATCAAAGACATTGCGCCAAAGCATAATGCGTCTGATAAATTACCTGTTCCAAAAGAAATTCGTAATCACTTAGATGATTATGTTATTGGCCAAGATCATGCAAAAAAAGTGCTGTCGGTAGCGGTATACAATCACTACAAACGCCTTCGTAATCAAAGTATTAATGCAGAAATTGAGCTAGGTAAGAGTAACATCCTATTAATTGGTCCTACTGGTAGTGGTAAAACATTACTTGCTGAAACCATGGCTCGTTTGCTCGATGTACCTTTCACTATGGCTGATGCGACTACGCTAACAGAAGCAGGTTATGTTGGTGAAGATGTTGAAAACATCATTCAAAAGCTACTGCAAAAATGTGACTACGACGTAGAGAAAGCGCAGCGTGGTATTGTTTACATTGATGAAATTGACAAGATTTCTCGTAAGTCTGATAACCCATCGATCACTCGTGACGTATCGGGCGAAGGTGTGCAACAAGCGTTACTTAAACTGATTGAAGGTACGGTTGCGTCTGTACCACCACAAGGTGGACGTAAGCATCCGCAGCAAGAATTCTTGCAAGTTGATACATCGAAGATTCTATTTATTTGTGGCGGTGCATTTGCTGGCCTTGATAAAGTGATCGAACAGCGTAGCCACAAAAATACAGGTATTGGTTTTGGCGCTCAAGTTAAGCAATCGGCAAGTAGCCGTAGTTTAAGCGAAACGTTTAAAGATGTAGAGCCAGAAGATCTTGTTAAATACGGCTTAATACCGGAATTTATTGGTCGTCTTCCTGTTGTCGCTACATTGACAGAACTAGATGAAGCGGCACTTATTCAAATTCTTAGCGAACCAAAGAATGCTCTAACTAAGCAATTCTCTGCATTATTTGCAATGGAAGATGTTGAGCTTGAGTTCCGTGAAGATGCGCTCAGTGCGATTGCTCACAAAGCAATGGAGCGTAAAACAGGTGCACGTGGCTTGCGTTCAATTGTTGAGGGTGTGTTACTTGATACTATGTATGAGTTGCCTTCAATGGATGATGTAAGCAAAGTGGTTATTGATGAAACCGTTATTAAAGGTGAATCAGACCCAATCTTAATTTACCAAAGTGGTAATCAAGACAAAGCTGCATCAGAATAAAGCTTTAATAGATTAATATTTAATCAGTTAAGTATAAAAAAGGAGCCAAAGGCTCCTTTTTTTACAAATATGTTGAACTTTCCCTTACATATCCCCATATACTTGAGTAATCTTTAAAATAAATGAAGTGCGAAGAGAATATAATGACGCTTGAGAGAACCGATCGAGTCGAAATCCCCGTGTTGGCACTGCGCGATGTTGTGGTATACCCGCACATGGTGATCCCGCTATTTGTTGGTCGTGAAAAATCAATAAAATGCCTAGAAGCGGCGATGGACAAGGACAAACAAATTTTCCTAGTGGCGCAAAAAGACGCCTCTGTTGATGATCCGCAGCAAGACGATATCTACCGTGTTGGCACCATTGCCACAGTACTTCAGTTATTAAAACTACCTGATGGCACCGTTAAAGTGTTGGTTGAAGGCACTCAACGCGCGAAAGTAGAAACATTTCTAGACAATGATGATTTCTTTGTAGCTGAAGCGCAGTTTATTGAGTCAAACCATATTGATGAACAAGAGCAGGATGTCTTCATACGCAGCGCAATTAGCCAATTTGAAGGCTATGTAAAGCTTAATAAGAAGATTCCACCAGAAGTACTCACTTCTGTATCAGGTATTGATGAAGCCGCACGTCTTGCAGATACTATGGCAGCTCATATGCCACTGAAAGTGCCTGAAAAGCAAAAAGTACTTGAGATAGCTGATGTCACTGAGCGTCTTGAATACCTAATGGCGCTGATGGAAGGTGAAATTGACTTACTGCAAGTTGAGAAGAAAATCCGTACTCGCGTTAAAAAGCAGATGGAAAAATCGCAGCGAGAGTATTACCTCAACGAGCAAATGAAAGCGATTCAAAAAGAGCTTGGCGAACTTGATGATGTACCCGATGAATTCGAAGCAATTAAAAAACGCATCGAAGAGTCAGGTATGCCTAAAGAAGCGCAAGAAAAAGCGAACGCAGAGTTATCTAAATTAAAAATGATGTCGCCTATGTCGGCTGAAGCAACCGTAGTGCGCTCGTACATTGATACGCTTATCAATGTGCCTTGGAAAAAACGCTCTAAGGTGAAAAAAGACTTAGCTGGCGCACAAAAGATTTTAGACAGCGATCATCATGGTCTAGATAAAGTAAAAGAACGCATTATTGAGTATCTTGCGGTACAACAACGTACTAATAAACTCAAAGGCCCAATTTTATGTTTAGTCGGCCCTCCTGGTGTGGGTAAAACCTCATTAGGTCAGTCAATTGCACGTTCTACTGGTCGTAAATATGTTCGTATGGCCCTTGGTGGCGTTCGTGATGAAGCTGAAATTCGTGGTCATCGTCGTACTTACATTGGTTCTATGCCTGGTAAGTTAATCCAGAATATGACCAAAGTCGGCGTGAAAAACCCATTATTCTTATTAGATGAAATCGATAAGATGTCTTCTGATATGCGTGGTGACCCAGCATCAGCATTACTTGAGGTGCTTGATCCTGAGCAAAATAGTCATTTTGCTGATCATTACCTAGAAGTTGATTACGATTTATCAGACGTAATGTTCGTTGCAACATCAAATAGCTTCAACATTCCAGGCCCATTACTAGACCGTATGGAGGTTATTCGTCTATCGGGTTACACCGAAGACGAGAAGCTGAATATTGCTAAGCAGCATTTAATTCCAAAGCAAGTGAAGCGTAATGGCCTAAAAGAGGGTGAAGTTGAAATAGCTGATAGTGCAATTATTGGCATTATTCGCTACTACACTCGCGAAGCCGGTGTGCGTAACCTAGAGCGCGAAGTATCTAAACTTTGCCGTAAAGCTGTTAAGAATATCTTGTTAGATAAAGACACTAAAAAAGTGACTATCGATGAAGATAATCTAGAAGAGTTTTTAGGTGTACAACGCTTTGACTATGGTAAAGCTGAAGATGGTGACCGCATTGGTCAAGTAACCGGATTAGCGTGGACTGAAGTAGGTGGTGATTTACTGACTATCGAATCAGCTGCTGTTCCAGGTAAAGGTAAACTTACTTTCACCGGTTCACTTGGTGATGTAATGCAAGAGTCGATTCAAGCGGCCATGACGGTTGTTCGTAATCGTGCTGAAAAATTACGTATTAATAGCGACTTCCATGAAAAACGTGATATCCATGTTCACGTACCAGAAGGAGCAACACCAAAAGATGGCCCAAGTGCGGGTATTGCAATGGTAACTGGTTTAGTCTCGAGCTTAACAGGTAACCCGGTACGTTCTGATGTTGCTATGACAGGTGAAATCACTTTACGTGGTGAAGTGTTACCGATTGGTGGCTTAAAAGAAAAGTTACTAGCGGCTCATCGTGGTGGTATTAAAACCGTTATTATTCCAAAAATTAACGAACGTGACTTAAAAGAGATCCCAAACAATGTATTAGAGGGCCTTGAAATTCACCCAGTTACATGGATTGATGACGTTTTAAAACTGGCTTTAAAGCACCCAGTTGAGAGTTTTTCTGTCGAAACTGAAAAAAACCAGTAAAAAACCGCAAAAAAGTGCATTTAGGGGCTTTTCAAATACTAAGGGTATGATAAGTTAAGCACTAGTTTTCAAGCCTAGGCCTTATGTGGCCTAGGGTTGAGAAAAATATAATAAACTGAGCATAAACTTAATTTGCTTATAAATTTTCAAAACAGTGATGTTATTTTTTAAAAAATAATCGCTCTTGATAATAACAATGAAAGAGGATGATATTGTGAATAAATCTCAATTAATCGATCAAATCGCAGCTGACGCTGACATTTCTAAAGCGGCTGCAGGTCGTGCACTAGATTCATTCATCGAGGCTGTTTCAGGCGCTCTTAAAGATGGCGACTCAGTGGCGCTTGTTGGCTTTGGTACTTTCTCAGTACGTGAGCGTGCAGCACGTTCAGGTCGTAACCCGCAAACTGGTGAGACTATCCAGATTGCTGCGGCAAATATCCCTTCTTTCAAAGCAGGTAAAGCGCTGAAAGACGCAGTAAACTAATCAATAAGATTAGTTGGTGAGGATACCTAAGGACACTTAAATAGAATTTAGGTAACTTATCACCAGTTACTTCAAGTGAAAAAGCGTATCTGGTAAGATACGCTTTTTTTACATGAGCAGGGTTGATATCAATCAGCAATCATCCTTGATTATGCTAATTGGTATATTTTGTACCTGATCAGAATAGAGATAGATAAATGCTTGAGAAAATCAGAGAAGGTTCGCAGGGACCTGCAGCCAAAATTATTTTAGGCGCGGTGATTTTATCTTTTGCTTTAGCTGGGATTGGTGGTTATTTAGGACAAACCACAGAGCAACCCGTTGCAGAAGTAAATGGAGTTAAAATTAGCCAAACCGAGTTCAGCCGTGCTTACCAAAATGAACGCAATCGTTTAGAGCAACAGTTTGGTGAATACTTTGCACAAATCGCAGCTGATCCAAATTACATGGCACAAATTCGCCAAGGCGTGATTGACCGCTTAGTACAACAAGAATTGCAAACTCAACTAGCGGCAGAGTTAGGCCTTCGTGTAAGTGATGAGAGTGTTCGTAAAGCTATTTTAGAAATGCCTTACTTCCAAGTTGGCGGCCAATTTAGCAACGATCGTTACTTACAAGTTATTCGTCAGATGAACTTCCAGCCAGACGCTTTCCGAGAGTACTTACGTAAAGACATGACTCGCAGCCAACTTGTTGGTGCAGTTGCTGGTACTGACTTTATTCTTGAAAACGAATTAAATAATACTGTAGCGCTTCAACAGCAAACTCGTAGTATTGACTATTTAGTTGTGTCAAAAGAATCATTACAAGCGGGTATTGAAGTAACAGAGCAAGAAATTGCAGATTACTATGAATTAAATCAACCGCAATTTTTAGCGCCTGAACAAGTATCTGTCAGCTATATTGATTTAAATGCTGCAAACTTAACGTTGGATTCAAGTGTTTCAGAAGAAGATATCAAAGCATACTACGATCAAAACAGCGCACAATATATTGAGCCTGAAAAGCGTCGTGTATCACACATCTTAATTGATAACAGTGAAGACGATGATGCAGCAAAAGCGAAAGCTGAAGAGCTATTAGCACAACTGCAAAACGGTGCTGATTTTGCTGAGCTAGCTGAATCATCTTCGGATGACGTTGTGAGTGCTGAAATGGGCGGTGATCTTGATTGGATCGAACGTGACATGATGGACCCAGCTTTTGAAGATGCAACGTATGCACTTGAGAACAAAGGTGACATTTCTGACGTTGTTGAATCAGAATTCGGCTATCACATCATCAAGCTCACTGATATTCAAAAACAGCAAGTTAAACCGTATGCTGACGTAAAAGATGAGCTTCGTGCTGAACTTGAACGTACTAAGAAAGTGAATGCGTTTTATGAAAAGCAAACTCAAATGGGAGAAATTGCTTTTGAAATTTCTGATACATTAACAGACGCTGCAGACGCAGCCGGTGTTGAAGTACAGAAAACAGAACTTGTGACACGTAACTCATTACCAGAGCCTTTAAATAACCCGCAAGTTGTTACTGCAATTTTCTCTCCTGAAGTGTTAGAAGATCGTATGAACTCAGAGGTTATTGAAGTGGGTGATGAGCACGCTGTTGTTGTTCGTGTAAACGACCATAAACCAGCAACGACTAAGCCACTTGAAGACGTATCAGAGCAAATTAAAGCAACACTGGTTGCACAGAAAGCCTCTGAACTTGCTAAAGAAAAAGCACGTAGTTTATTTGCAGATATCGAAGCAGGTAAGAGCTTAAATGATGTTGCTACTGCCGAAGGTATTGAAGTGCGTCAAGAGTCTGCACTTGCTCGTCAAGCGTATACTGTGTCTCCGGCAATTGTACAGCAAGTATTTAAAATGCCGCATCCTCAGGATACGCCAGTGGTAGATGTTGTTGATCTGAATAATGGTGACTCTGCTATCGTTGCTTTAAAAGCAGTGAATGAAGCACAAAGCACCGATATTAATGAACAACAAAAACAAAACATCACTATGGCTCAAGTGAATAAAAACTACATGGTATTCATTGCTGCACTTAAAGCGCAAGCAGATGTAAAAGTACCAAAAGTTGTACAAGCTGCTGAATAAGTAGCAAAACAACTTAAATAAAAGGCGCCTTATGGCGCCTTTTTTGTTAACTTTTCAGGTAATTCTAACTCGTGAATAGGTATCAAAGGAGCATTTATGGAGTATCGCCTAATAGAGCAGTTACCAAGTGCGGAAGAATACTGTGCAATGCGCCTTAAGGCCGGCTTATCAGCTCGTTCATTAGCTGCGGCGAAAGCAGGGCTGCCAAACTCTCTTTATGCTATTTGTGTTCGCAAAGACGATGAGTTGATTGGCATGGGCCGTGTTATTGGTGATGGTGGTTGTAATTTTGAGGTAGTTGATATTGCTGTATCACCTGAATATCAAGGTAAAGGGCTAGGGCGTCAAATTATGGAACATGTAGACCGCTACATCGAATCTGCCGCCTTTGAAGGCAGCTATGTCACTATGGTCGCTGACAAACCAGGTTTTTACGAAAAGCTTGGCTACAAGTTTGTCGCACCACAAAGCCAAGGGATGTATAAAAAGTTTTGAGCACTATAGATAAACAAACAGCAGAGCACTACAAGTGGGGTAACAATTGCGACGGTTGGCATTTGGTAAAATCTAATGCGCTGAGTGTTATTCAAGAGCATGTCCCAGTAGGTGAGAGTGAAGTAAAACACTATCATAAACATGCCGAACAATTTTTCTTTGTACTTAGTGGCTGTGCCACCATTGAACTTGATGGCCAAATACACAAAGTGACTGCGCAACAAGGTTTGCATGTAAGTGCTGGCCGAGTTCATCAGCTAAGTAATCAAGGTACTGAACCACTGCATTTTATTGTTACATCTACACCACCAAGCCATGGTGATAGAATTGATGTGAAAAGCAGCAAGGAAAAAGAGTAAAGTTAATAGAGATATCAACATACTCGCGAAGGGAGGCGTTTAACGCCGAATTAAATTTAAAGTTGACGGCTGACACTTCAATGTCAGCAGTTCAACAATTTCTGTGTCACTTTAGATTGTGGGTCTTGGAAAATTGCTTCGGTTTGGCCGTATTCAACAATCTCGCCGTGATCAAGTACCACGAGCTGGTCGCTGATGTGGCGCACCAGACTTAGATGATGGGTAATAAGTACATAGCTAAGTCCAGTATCTTTTTGTAGGCGTAGTAATAAGTTTACCGTTTGTGCGCGCACAGAAGGGTCTAGAGACGATAACGCTTCATCAAGCACTACAACCTTGGGATCTAAAATTAAAGCCCGTGCAAGTGCTATACGTTGCAATTGGCCACTACTAAACATGTGTGGGTAATAATGTTGATGATCTAACAGCAAGCCCACTTTTGCGAGAGTTTGTTTAATTTTTTCTTCTCGCTCATCTTTATTTAAATCAGTGTTGTACTGTAAACAATCGTTCAGCATGTCGCCGATAGTTAAACCCGGATTTAATGACGCCTCAGAATCTTGGAAAATCAAGCGAATGTGGCGGCAGTCGTTATCACGTATGCCATCATTTTCTATAATATTGCCATCGAGCAATATCTGTCCTTTATCGGCACTGTCAGCGCCCGCTAATAACTTTGCAAGAGTACTTTTGCCTGAGCCGGTTTCACCGATAATAGCAATGGTCTCACCTTGGCTTAAGCAAAACGAAATATCTTTTAAAACAGAAAAGCGTTTTCGAGCAAACAAACCTGCTCGCAAGTTAAAACTTTTCGATAACGCTTGAACTTTTAGCAGCGGTTGCATTATTTCATCGCCTTAATTAACGGAAAATGACAGGCATAACTGTGACTATGGTGTTTAGTTAATTTTGGTGTAACCACACACTCTTTTTGCGCTTGCGGACAGCGCGGCCCTAGTCGGCAGCCTATTGGTAAATGCTGCAATGTAGGTATTGTTCCTTTAAGCGCATAAAAAGGTTCTTTATGAGCAAGGCCTTGTTCGTAGTCAGGTAAGCTTTTTAATAGCGCTTGTGTATAGGGGTGATGTGGCTGGCTAAAAATACGGTTCGTAGGGCCTGCTTCAACCATTTGTCCGCAGTACAAAACATGCATACCGTGAGACCACTCAATAATCTCTTCAAGCTCGTGAGAGATCATCAAAATCGACATATTCTTTAGCTGATTCAAGCTTTTTAATAGTCTAAATACTTGCGCACGCGTGGTGCTCTCAAGGGCGGTAGTTGGCTCATCGGCAATCAATAGTTTTGGGGTACGCGCAATGGCCATGGCAATCATCACTTTTTGACAAATACCTTCAGAGAGCTCATGAGGGTAGCTGTCGAGTACCTTTTTATGATCTTTAATACCTACCTTGTGGATTAACGCTTTTACTCTGTCTTTACGCTGTTTATTACGTTTTAAGAAAAAGCCACTGGTCGCTTGTGTAGGTAAAGTTTCGGCAATTTGGTCAAATATTTTAGCAGTTGGGTCAAGGCAGCGGCTTGGATCTTGGTAAATCATTGCAATGTCTTGACCAACCAGTTTACGGCGCTGTTCGTTTGATAAACGCATTAAGTCAACACCACGCCAGTGCATGCGATCAGCCGTAATATGCCAACGTTTATTTAATACGCCGACAATAGCTTTAGCGATGAGACTTTTACCTGAACCTGATTCACCAACTAATGCGTGTACTTCACCTTCTTTTAAGGTCAAACTGACCCTATCAACCGCACGAATAACGGTATCTGAGGTGCGTAACTCTATCGTTAGATTGCGAATGTCGAGTAATTGCATAGTTAGTCGGCCTTACGTTCTTTAAGCACTTGGCGTAACCCATCACCCACTAAATTGGTAGACAGTACCGCTAAAAATAATAATACGCCCGGTAAGCCTACAGTCCAAGGGGCAAGGTAAATTAAACCAAGGTTTTCTGCCAAAATTGCTCCCCACTCAGTGGTGGGTGGCTGTGCCCCCAGTTTTAAAAAGCCAAGTGCCGAGATATCCAAGATGGCTGTAGAGAGCGCCATGGTAAAAATAACCACAATGTGTTCGTAAATGTTCGGAAAGATCCCACGAGCAAGAATATGCCAGTTTGAGGCGCCATCAAGTTTAAACGCTGTAATGTAGTCTTTGTTGAGTTCTTCAACAATCAAATTACGTACCGAGTGAATGAACTGTGGCAATAAGGCTAAAATAATCGCCCAAACGGTATTCATCAGGCCAGGGCCTAAAATTGCAATAATAATGATAGCCAGCAACAGTGATGGAATTGATAAGGTAATATCGAGTAAGTGGTTCAAAAAGCTTGAGCGAATACCACGGCTGATACCCGCAAAGGTGCCCACTAACACGCCAATCACAGTAGTAATTAAGGCCGCAACAACCGACAAACCAAAAGTGTAGGTCGCGCCATTCATTAGCCGTGAGAGTACATCCCGGCCTAAATCATCGGTACCTAATAAAAAGCGCACATCGCCTGCGTCATGCCATGATGGAGGCAGCAATAGGGCGTCGCTATGTTGTTGATTTACACCATATGGCGCAAGTAATGGTGCTGAAATTGCCAGTAGTGCAAAAGCAATAAACAACCACAAGCCAACAAGGGCTGGGTGATTATTTTTGAATTTCCGCCAAAATCGCGCTAGTGGCGATTTATTCGACTCTTCAGAGAATAAATTAAACTTTGCCATGAGCTTGATTCCGCGAGAGTGGGTCGAAAAGGGTATAGGTTAACTCGGCAACGATAGTTGCTAAAATTACAAACATAGACACAGCCAACAACCCACCTTGAATTGCGGGGTAATCACGTTGATAAATGCTGTCTATTAACCAACGACCAATGCCCGGCCATGAGAAAATAACTTCGGTGATCATTGCAAGGGTGATCAAAGTACTAAACTGTAAACCGATTTGTTTGATAACCGGTAAAAGAGCATTACGAAGCGCATGGTGCAGGATTAATTGTGCACGATTTAAGCCTTTTGCACGGGCTGTTTTAATGTAGCTTTGATCTAAAACTTTAAGCATCGAGTCACGGGTAAAGCGCACCAGTACGGTGGTTGGGTACATTGCAAGGACAATTGTTGGCAGTGTTAGATGATGTAGCGCATCTAAAAATGCCATACCGTGATAGGGAAAATCAGTCGCAATAATATCAATAAGAATAAAGCCAGTAACCGGCTCTATTTCGTAAAGTAAGCCCATGCGACCAGACATAGGAAACCAGCCTAGTTGCAGTGAAAAAACCATGATTAATAGCAGCGCGAGCCAAAACACTGGCATCGAATAGCCAATAAGCGTGCCAGAGTTAATCAGTTTATCAGGCCAACGCTTGTAGTAGGCTGATGCTATAATACCGCTTGGCACACCAACGGCCACAGATACAAATAACGCATAAAGGCTTAATTCAAGTGTGGCAGGAAATAGGTCTTTTATGTGTTGGAAAACACTCTCGCCAGATGCAAAAGAGACCCCCCAATCGCCCTGAATAATTCGCTCTAAGAATGCAAAATACTGCACCACATAGTTTTCAGTAAAATGAAACCTTTCTTCAAGCGCATTAGTTTGTGAAAAGGTACTGTTTGTAATACCACTTAAGTTAGTAAGGGCATCACCGGGAAATAAAAAACTTAATGAAAACGTAAAGACGCTCAGAGTCAGCATCATAAACATTAATAGCGCTAGGCGGCGAAGAATATAATCGAGTATCATTATTCTTTCCTCGCATTAGCCAGTGATATACCGCCAAACGGGCTTAAATTGATACCTTTAACATCGCTACTTGCAGCTTGAAAGCGCATACCATGGGCTATCGGTAAAATAGGAAGTTCTTGCACGATAATACGCTGTGCCTGATTATAAAATTGCTTACGCTTTTCTAAATCAGTGGTATCAAGCGCTTGGGTCAGTAATAAATCGAATTCAGGGTTGCACCAGTTAGCTGGGTTTTTACCGCTAAAGGTAGCAGTACAACTTAATAATGGACTCATAAAGTTATCTGGGTCAGGAGTGTCGGCAGCCCAGCCCAGTAAAACGCTGTCGTGGCGGTGTTCGCCAACCCGTTGTAAAAAGGTATTCCACTCGTACTCGACGATATTAACGTTCACACCAATTTTGCGTAAATCGCTTTGCATTAGCTCTGCCATTTTACGTGCGTTGGGATTATAAATACGGCTTACCGGCATGGCCCAAATATTCATATCAAAGCCATTTTTATAGCCTGCTTCGGCAAGTAATGTTTTGGCAAGTGCAGGGTTAAATTCAGGCATGGCTTTTTGCGCTTCAAATGCCCAAGAGGCCGGAGGCAGTAATGACTGCGCCTTAATGCCGTTGCCGTAATAAACCGCTTGCATTATTTTGTCGATATCGATGGCACTGGCCAGTGCTTGACGAACGCGTACGTCATCAAAAGGTGGTCGCTCAGTGTTAAAGGCCCAATAACCAATATTTAAGTTTTGTTCTTTTTGAACAGTGATGTCGTCTCGCTGCGATAAAATACTAAGCTGTGCACTGCTTGGGTGCGCAG
Organism: Pseudoalteromonas sp. OFAV1; assembly: GCF_021532595.1. Taxonomy (NCBI): domain Bacteria; kingdom Pseudomonadati; phylum Pseudomonadota; class Gammaproteobacteria; order Alteromonadales; family Pseudoalteromonadaceae; genus Pseudoalteromonas; species Pseudoalteromonas sp. OFAV1. Next base: position 52,739 of record NZ_JAKGBG010000003.1, on the reverse strand, counting down.
TTACATCGCATTCTTTAGTGAGCATTTTCGCAACCCGTGTTGTGCCGTTTGGTGTTATGTCATACACCAATTGCTCAAGTACTACTGGGTGTTTCCAATAATCGGGGTGACGATAATAGCGAATTAGACGATCGCGACGATACTCTTTGTACACATAAGGGCCGGTACCCACTGGGTATTGGTCAAATAAGTTTTCTTGGTTTCGTGCTTTAAGCTGCATGGCGTATTCTTCAGATAACACCACGGCAAAATCGGTTGCAAGGTTTGCTAAAAAGCTGCTTTCTGCATTATATAGCTCAAACCGTACTTGATAATCAGAAACACGGACTATGCGACGAATTAGCTGATCAATACCCACACTTTGAAAATAAGGGTAACTGGCATCGCCAACAAAGTGATAAGGGTTGTATACATCAAATAGGCGACTGAAGGTAAAAATAACGTCGTCAGCATTAAACTCCCGAGTAGGAGTGAAGTATTTTGTAGTATGAAACTTTACCCCTTTACGCAGGGTAAAGGTAATGGCTTTACCATCAGGACTAATTTTCCAATCACTTGCCAACTCAGGCTGAAACTCAGCGGTGACAGGGTCAATACTCAGCAAGCGGTCATACAACTGATTAGCGATAATATCGATAGTCGAACCTGTCGTTGTCACTTGCGGATTAAACGACACAGGGTTTGCTTCAGCGCAATAGACTAAGCCCTGGTTTTTTTGTTCTGTGGTTTTTTCTTCGCTGTCTAGGCAGCCGACTAAGCACACCAAAGACAAAGCAAGTAACGGTTTAAACACCTGATTAGCCTCTAACTATTGCTGCTGATCTAATAAATTGTATTTTTTCAAATAGCCACGTAATTGATGATACGTTAATTCTAAGTGTTCTGCAGTTTTCTTTTGATTAAATTGGCTATGTTCGAGTGCTTTTTTGATCACATCTATCTCAAAGTCATTTGATAGCTGTTTTAGATTACAAGGAAATTGAATTTCAGGTTTATTCAGTGTCACCGTTTCTTGATTTTGAACTGTAGCAATAGGGGCAGCATGTTCGACACTAGCAACTGGAGCACTTGCAACCGCAGCTTTAACCCGTTGTTTAGGTCTAAATTTACTCGCGAATGGGTCTAAAATAATCTGGTGAACGGGAATATGTTCATTACCATGGCGATATAAGCTACGTTCAACCACATTCTTCAACTCACGGATATTACCGGGCCACTCATAAGATTGCAGTGTTTCGATGGCGCTACGAGTAAAGCCACTGAATAGCTCCCATTCAAGGTCGCGAGCCATATTAATTGCAAATTGTTCTGCTAGTAGCATGATATCTTCTTGGCGTTCACGAAGTGGAGGTAAGGTAATAACATCAAAGGCAAGACGGTCAAGTAAGTCGCTTCTAAATTCGCCTTGTTCAGCAAGCGTAGGTAAGTCTTCATTGGTGGCACACACTAAACGAGTATCTACTTTAACCGTTTGCTTACCACCAACGCGTTCAAATTCGCCATATTCAATAACGCGTAGAAGTTTTTCTTGCACCATCGCAGAGGTATTGGCTAATTCATCAAGGAATAGCGTACCGCCGTTAGCACGTTCAAAGCGGCCTTCGTGACGTTTGCTAGCACCTGTAAATGCGCCGCTTTCATGACCAAATAATTCGCTTTCGAGCAGGTTTTCGTTAAGCGCTGCACAGTTAAGCTTTATATAGTTTTGATCCCAACGCTTAGATAAAAAGTGCAAACGGGCAGCAATAAGTTCTTTACCCGTACCGCGCTCACCAATAATAAGGACAGGCTTTTCTAAACTTGCTAGTTGTGAAACTTGATCAAGCACACTTAAGAAACTGTCAGATTGGCCGAGTAAGTTATCCTGTTGGCGAAATTGGCTCATATTCCCTAACTCTTAGTCATTTTTACTAAGATCTAGTGTATTTCATTATCTTTGAGAACTAAAGAAATTTATAAATTTAGTTTAACTATTTGAATTTATTTGGTTATTCTAGGTTTATAAAAGTTGGCAAGCATATTGATACTAGATATACCAACTGATTAAGTTAAAACACCAAAGAGGTAAATGTTATGGGAATTTTTTCACGTTTTGCAGACATCGTTAATTCTAATATCAATGCCATCTTAGATAAAGCAGAAGACCCAGAAAAAATGGTTCGCCTGATCATCCAAGAGATGGAAGATACATTAGTAGAAGTTCGCTCTACATCAGCAAAAACACTTGCTGAGAAAAAAGAGCTAGTACGTCGCGTTGACACGTTAAAAGTTCAAGTTGCAGATTGGCAAGAAAAAGCTGAATTAGCACTCAGTAAAGACCGTGATGATTTAGCACGTGCAGCACTGATTGAAAAGCAAAAGTCAGCAGATGCAGTCGCAGCAGTTGAAACTGAGCTTGAACATGTAGAGTCTCACATCGAGAAACTACAGCAAGAAGTAAGCACGTTACAAGAGAAGCTAGCTGATGCAAAAGCGCGTCAAAAAGCAATCATCTTACGCCAACGCTCTGCTGAGTCTCGTCTTGAAGTTAAAAAAGCACTCGACAGCTCAAAAGTCGAAGACGCTTTAAACCGCTTCGAACGTTACGAAAACAAGATCGATGGTCTAGAATCACAAATAGAGTCTTATGATCTTGGTAAAAAATCATTAGCTGACGAAATTGCTGGTCTTCAGCAAGACGAAAAGATTGATGATGAGCTAGCTGAGCTTAAGAAAAAACTAGCAGATAAAAAATAATAAATGGGGGCGTGTCCCCCAATGCTTAAACACATGACGGATTGACAGGAGAGTAGCATGTTTGATGCAGAAGTTTTGATGGCACCCATTATCGTTTTTATGGTGGTTGTTGCCCCACTTTGGTTAATTTTACATTACCGTAGTAAAAAGCAAGTTAGCCAAGGTTTAAGTGAACATGAGCACCGCCAATTGTTAGAGCTTGCACAAAAAGCAGACAAAATGGCAGAGCGTGTTGAAACCTTAGAAGCCTTATTAGACCAAGAGGCTCCACAGTGGAGACGTAAAGTATGAGTACCAAACGCGAATTATTTAGAGACCCTGAGCGTGGCAAAATAGCAGGTGTATGCGCAGGTATCAGCGATTACTTCAACATGGAACTTTGGCTGGTACGTATTTTAGTGGTGACAGCAGTACTATTATCAGGCGGCCCGTTTATTGTTGTTGCTTATATCGCAGCGTGGTTTATTTTAGATAAAAAACCAACTGAAAAAACAGTGAAAAGCGCAGATAGCATTCACCAAGACCCGCTTGAAGTAAAATTTAAAGTATGGCAAAAAGGGGAACCACCTCGCCGTGCATTGCAAGATTTAAAAGATCGTCTTGCTCGAGTTGATGGTCGTTTACAAGAGATGGAACGCTATGTCACATCAACAGAATTTACGGTTAGCCGTGAAATCAACAAACTTTAAAGGATATAAACGCACCTTGTTTGCATCGTGATACCCAGCGCAAATAAGGTGCCAGACACTTTATGAGCCAATCATTTGCAAAGAACACCTTTAATTCGTTAAAAAATAAAGCGGAAAAAGCCCTTCATCGTAGTTTAGACCAACACGTGAAGTTAGCCGTCACGGGGTTAAGTGGCAGTGGCAAAACCGCGTTTATTACAGCCTTAGTTAAACACCTAACAAGTCAAGCTGACGAAAAAAACTTACCTTTTTTTGATGTGATGCGCGAAAAGCGTCATATCGCCACAAAAATAGTGCCGCAGCAAGCACTGACAATACCCACATTTGAATATAACAATGCATTATCGGCGTTGTTACCTGTTGAAGGTGAGCCAACATGGCCTGCCTCTACCGAGCGTATAAATACGCTACGTTTAGCAATTAAGTACCAAAGTAACTCGGGGCTACGTGGTCACTTCGCACCGCAATCAACACTTTATTTAGACATTATTGATTACCCTGGTGAATGGCTACTTGATTTACCAATGCTAGAGCAATCATTTGCTGATTGGTGTGAGTCACAATACTCACTGTTGCAGCAAACAGCCCGTAACGAAAAGGCTAAGCCATTTTTAACAGCCCTTGCTGAACTTGATTTATCAGCCAGTGTTGATGAAAGTAAACTTGCTGATGTTGCTTCGCTCTATCAGCAGCTATTGCTCGGCCTTAAAAAAGACACCAAACTTGCCATGTTACAACCTGGTCGCATGCTGATGCCCGGTGAGCTAAAAGGCGCGCCGTTATTACAGTTTTTCCCGGTTGCGAATGTGCCTGACGATATAACCGAAGGGTCAAATCTAGCGCATCTTAAAAAGCGCTATAAGGCCTATGTAAAAGAGGTTGTAAAACCTTTTTACGAGCAGCATTTTCGTCATTTTGACCGACAAATTGTGCTGGTGGATGTGCTCAGCGCCTTGAATGAAGGCAGCGAAACCTTGCATGAGCAAAGCCGTGTTATTAACCAATTACTTGCGCACTTTAATTATGGTGAAGCAAGCTTCTTTAAACGTTTGTTTAAACCAAATATCGACAAGCTACTGTTTGCGGCCAATAAGTCAGATCATATTAGTGCGCAATATCATAAAGATTTAGCGCTATTGCTTGATTCAATCGTACATGACCAAACGAATCATTTAAAATTCGAAGGCGTGCAAATCGAAACCATGGCAATGTCATCTATCTGCGCAACAGAGCCACGCCAAGTGGCTGAAAAAGGCCAGCAGTTAGCCTGTATTTATGGCAAACCTTTGGGCGAGCAAGAATGGCTAACGTATTTACCGCCGCAGCCACCATCACGCCTTCTAAACAAACAAGAGTGGCCAAAACAAGGCTTTGAGTTCTTATCGTTTTCGCCACTGCCATGCCCTGATAAACGGTTAAAGCATATTCGTTTAGATCATGTCATGCAGTACCTGATAGGAGACAAGCTAACATGAGTGAGCAACCAAAGGAGATGAACTTTCAGGCTGGTCGTCGTATTTCAAGCTCTGCAAGTAATGAGGTTACAGCAGAGGAGTTAACTGTTGCTAAAGTCATAGAAAACGCCGAATTTATCGACACTGAAGAAGATCAGCAAGATAGCATTGAGCTTGAGCCTGTGTATAAAAAGTCGAAATGGCAAACCCTAAAAGGGGTGTTTGTTGTTAGCTTTTTAGTTTTAGTGTTACTTGAGTTTGCGATGTCATTGTTTGTGACGTTTCAGCAATCAATTATTTTAGGCTCGGTGTATTTAACGGCAGTTCTTAGTGGTGTACTACTAATTGCTCGTGTTATTTGGCGCGAGTACCGCATGTTAAGAAGTTTAAAGCGTAATCAATTGCATCGCACCGAGGCCGACCGTTTACTCAATAGCGAGCAAGTAGGTGAAGCACTGCCGTGGCTTGAAAAGCTTAATAAGCATCAGGAGCTTACAGGGTTTGAAGAGTTTAAGCAGCAAATAGCAAGTCACCATACCGATAAAGAAATCATGACCTTATACGCCGATAGTTTATTGGTAAGCCAAGATCAGCAAGCGAAAAAACTGATTAACCGTTTTGCCACTGAGTCTGGCTTATTGGTGGCGCTAAGCCCACTGGCTTTAGTCGATATGATGGCGGTGCTATGGCGTGGCACTAAGCTCATTGAGCAAATTGGCCGTATTTACGGTATTGGTTTTGGTTATGCAAGCCGTATTAAATTGTATCGCTTATTAGTGAAACAGGTGCTGTTTGTTGGTAGTGCAGAGTTAGTCTCAGATTTAGCTGCGACGGCACTAAGCGCTGAATTACTGGGGAAATTGTCGGGCCGTGCAGCGCAAGGGCTAAGTGCAGGTATTTTTACCGCGCGTATAGGCTATAAAGCGATGGAGCTTAGCCGCCCGTTACCTCGTTTAGAGCATAAGCGAAGCTTGTTAAAAGAAACCGCCAATAGTATTGCCCGTAAAATTGCCTCACGCACGGGTGACAAAGAGACCGAAAATACAAAATGACAACTTTTGTGTACAGTTAATAAAAACAGCTGAGTGATATTTAGCCATCTGAGCATCCGGCATGCTTGTGCATTGTGGGTATCTACGTTTTATTTATGAGTATGAAGTACTGATAATAAAAACGAGAACACACAATGACTAAGCATCACTTACATACACAATGTATTCATGGTCCAGAAAAACCAAACGATCCTCACGGCGCACTGAGTGCGCCACTTTACCAAACCTCTACCTTCTCCTTTGCTAATGCCGCCCAAGGTGCAGCCCGATTTGCCGGTGAAGAGCAGGGCTTTATTTATACCCGTTTAGGTAACCCAACAACCCAAGAGCTAGAACAAAAAGTGGCTCAGTTAGAAAACTGTGAAGCAGCGGCTGCAACAGCGACCGGTATGGGAGCCGTGTCTGCGTCTGTGCTAAGCTTTTTACAACAAGGTGACCACCTAGTCGCATCAAGTGCGTTATACGGTTGTACTTTTGCATTTTTTGCTCACATGTTGCCGCGCTTTGGTATCGAAGTTACTTTTGTTGATATGACCAACGAGGCTGAACTTCGCGGCGCGGTTAAAGCCAATTCAAAAATGATTTTTGCAGAAACGCCAATTAATCCGACCATGGCGGTGCTTGATTTAAGTTTAATTGCTGATGTTGCCAAGCAGCATCAATTGATAAGCGTTATCGACAATACCTTCTTAACGCCTCTGCTACAGCAACCGACCTCGTTTGGTATTGATATTGTGGTGCATAGCGCAACTAAATACCTAAATGGCCATGGTGATGTGGTAGCTGGGCTTGTGTGTGGCACAGAGGAGCATATCAACCTAATCAAAATGACGGTGCTAAAAGATATTGGTGCAACGATTAGCCCTCATGATGCATGGTTAATTAATCGCGGTTTAAAAACCCTTGCTGTGCGCATGGAGCGTCACTGTGCGAGTGCCCAAAGAGTTGCTGAATATTTAGAGCAACACCCGCTAGTAAGCCAAGTTTATTATCCAGGACTTAAATCACATCCGGGTCATAAATTTATTGGCTCGCAGATGAAAGCGGCTGGAGGTGTTATTGCCTTTGAAATTAAAGGCAGCCTAGAAGATGGCGAAACATTCATAAATAACACCCAGCTTTGCACTCTGGCGGTCAGTTTAGGGGATGCTGAAACCCTCATTCAACATCCTGCATCGATGACACATTCGCCTTATACACCAGAAGAAAGAGCAGCAGCTGGGATAAGTGATGGTCTAATTCGACTATCAGTTGGTCTAGAGGATGTTAACGACATTATTAACGATCTTAAAACTGCATTTACATTCATTGGTTAGCTTGTAATTTTAAGTTTACGGTTTTGCTTGCCTTAATACCTTTAAAAACGGGGTGTGTAAACTTTTAGATCCTTTGGTGTAATTTAATCTTTACGTTAGGGCTGTTTCTGCAAACCTTAGAAACAGCCAAAACTATTAAAATTTAGCTTACTTTTACATAGTATCGTCTTAACAAGTTAATGAGATTCTGATCAATGCTGATCAAGATTTAACGAAGAAGGTTATTATGGCTAAAGCAAGTAATTACACCTCCAAGCAACCTGATGAAAATGGGGTTATCCATTGGAGCGAAGAAGAAAATAAAATATGGTCTGAGCTAGTTGCTCGCCAACTCGCTTGCATAGAAGGTAAAGCCTGTGATGAATATTTAGCAGGTCTTAAGAAAATTAATTTACCAACAGATCGTATTCCACAACTTAGTGAACTCAACGAAGTGCTACTCGAAACAACGGGCTGGCAAGTCGCGCCTGTTCCAGCACTGATTGATTTTGATGAGTTCTTTCGATTATTAGCAAACAAGCAGTTCCCTGTTGCGACCTTTATTCGCAGTCGTGAAGAGTTTGACTATTTACAAGAGCCAGATATCTTCCACGAGATTTTTGGCCATTGTGCCATGCTTACCAACCCTGCATTTGCTGAGTTTACGCACAAATATGGTCAGTTAGGTTATGCCGCTGAAAAGAAAGATCGTGTTTATTTAGCGCGCCTGTACTGGTTTACTGTAGAGTTTGGTTTAATGCAAACCGAACAGGGTCTGCGAATTTATGGTGGTGGTATTTTATCAAGCCCAGGCGAAACACAATACGTGTACTCAGATAAGCCTGAAATCAATGCGATGAATGTGCTAGATGTATTACGTACACCTTATCGTATTGATATTATGCAGCCTGTGTACTACACCATAAACTCAATCAATGACTTATTTGATATTTCACAAATGGATATCATGTCGCTGGTGAGTAAAGCAAAAGAATTAGGGCTACATGAGCCAAAGTTTCCTCCTAAAGAAAAATTAGCAAGTTAAGGATTTATAATGTCTTCATTAAGCACACAAAAGTGTGAAGCGTGTCGTGCGGATGCGCCTAAAGTATCTGATGCTGAATTAGCAGAATTGATCAAAATGATCCCAGACTGGGTTCCTGAAGTGCGCGACGGCATTATGCAATTAGAGCGTGTTTACAAGTTTAAAAACTTCAAACAAGCACTTGAGTTCACTAATAAAGTGGGCGATATGGCTGAAGAAGAAGGTCACCACCCAGGTCTGTTAACCGAGTGGGGCAAAGTAACCGTTACTTGGTGGAGCCACTCTATCAAAGGGTTACACAAAAATGATTTTATCTGTGCTGCTAAAACAGACGATGTATTCGCTGCACTGTAGATTTTAAGTTCTGCCCAGAACGATAAAAGGCGTAACCTCAGGTTGCGCCTTTTTGCTTTTTTAGAGCCCAAGAATTAACATTAGGCACTTATCTATGCAAGAACACTAGAAAAGTAAAGAATGAAAAACAAAGCGCTTATTCTGCCATTCCTACTCATTTTACTGCCCTTAATTGATAGTTTGTTTATCCCGCAAACATTTGGCATTCAATGGCATAGCCCTAAGCTGATGTATCAAGTAGGCGTGGCGCTGATGATTATAAAGCTCACTATGGTTGCCATTGGGCTTTGGTTATTACTCAAAGCAAAGCGCCTTTATATGGAAGCTAGTAAATCGACCCGTATTCTTAAATTTTCAGTCTTTTTACTCGGCGGCTTACAAGTGGTGATAATGACAGCAATATGCTTTTGGTATTTAGTAGCGGGCACGCAAGCGAAACACTTTATGCTGCAAGACAACATTGCTGTATTTACCGCTGATTATGGCGTATTTGCTCCGGTACATCATGAGTTCTCTTTTATATGCTTTGATGCAAAGGGTTTTTACCACATGCAACCAATAGCCCAGCTACCTTGGCTCGGAACCTTTACCTTTACTAGCCAAGATTCGCGTTTGATCATTCAACATAAAAACCAAAGTGGCGCGAATACTCAAGAAATTTCATTAAAAGGGTTTGGCTGTTTGTAATAAAGTGAAGAGGTGTTGGTATTGATCTTTGAAATAGTCATAACTGCCAGCTCACAACATATTCATTTGCTGGCAGTCTATTACTTACATAGCTAACTAGTTATTGCTTTACCTGAACTTCGACTTCTTGCCCAGTTTGTAGTTGCTCGGCGCCTCGTACTGCCACTTTATCGCCCGCATTTAAAGCGATGTTTGAAGTCGGGGTGACTTCAACCAGTTTATCTTTGCCATTACCGACTTTTACGGGAATTTGCAGGGCTTTGTTGTCGTTGTCGATTTTGACGATATGGGTGCCTTTTTTGCGTAAGATCAGCGCATCGCGATTCACCAGTAGTACATCCCCTTTGCTTTTTAGTGGCACGGCTACATCCACCAGTTGGCCAATTGCCCATGTTTGCTCAGCATCATTTGGTAGTAAGGCACGTACTTCTACGGTTTGTGAACGCGGATCGGTTGATGGGATCACCGCAGTTACGGTGGCTGTTGTCATATCAGGGGCTGATAAGTCCCCGGCTTGAATGGGTAACTCTATGCCTTTGTGTAAAAACTTTAAGTATTTAACAGGCACGTACAAACGCACTTCTAAGTTATTAATATCGAGCAGAGTGACCAGTTCATCTGCGCGATTTATTTCGCGACCAGCGCGTTTAAAACGCTCGCTGATCACGCCATCAAATGGGGCGCGAACGGTTGCACGCGAAAGTTGATCGTCTATTACTTTTAATTCAACCTTCGCCAGTGCAATATCAGATAACGCAAGGTCATGCTTATTTTGCATATCATCGACTTGGCTTGCTGCAGCACTGCTGGCTTTGGCGAGTTTTTGTAAACGAGCGAGCTCTTGTTGATATAAACGTAAGTTTATTTTGGCGCGATTGAGCATTTCTTGCTGGCGTGCTTTTTCAAGTTCAAGCGGTAAGGTATCCATACGAACTAGGGTGTCGCCACTTTTAACCAGAGTGCCTGGCTCTACAACATATAATAAACGGCCGCTAACGCCTGCTGTTAGGGTTACATCATCTTTGCCATACAAAGTGCCGCTAACTTCAATTTCGCTTGTCAGCGGAGCTTGTGTGACGGTTTCTACTGTAACCGGCACGACTGCGAAGGCGTTAAATGCGATAAAGCTGAATAGCGCACAAAAGCGAGCGGTTAATTTACGAAAAGGTGTGTTCATTGTTTTAATACTCATTGATTCGATACCAAGCTTAAAGGCGTTTTTTCTGGTTGCTGTTTGTTATTAGCGGGCGGCAGTTGTCTGCCAAGTTGCAATAAACTTGGCATTAATATCAGGGTGAATAGGGCACTAATGGCCATGCCGCCGACAATCACAGTGGCAAGACCACGGTAAATTTCTGATCCTACCCCCGGCATTAGCATCAGTGGCAGCATGCCAAATAAGCTGGTTAAGGTACTTAAGTAAACGGGTCTTGCGCGCAGTAGTACTGCTTGGCGAACAGCGTCTTCTCGGCTGAGTCCTGCGGCCATCGCAACACGGGTTTGGTCAACCAATAAAATGGCATTATTTACCACCAGACCCAGCAGGATAATAAAGCCAATCATGGTTAGTAAGTCGAGCGATTGAAAGGTAAATAAGTTAAGTACAAATAAAGCCAGTACACCGCCTGCAATTGCCAATGGCATGACCAGTAAAACTAACGCGCTGTCTTTGACTGATTTAAACAATGCGGTCATTAGCAAGAATAAAATAAACAGAGCCAAGATAAAGTTGATTGTCATTTCTTGCATGGCCGAATTCATTTTTTGTGCGTTACCCGCCAAAATCGCGCCAGAGCTGTCGGGCAAGCTTGCGCGAACTTTTGGCATAACTTGCTCTGAGAGAATGGTTTGTGCTTGTTGTAAGCTCATGTCTGCTGGTGGCGTGACAACAATACTCACGGTACGGCGGCCATTAACACGTCTAAGCTGGGTTGGGCCTACGGTGCGTTCAATATTGGCAAGCTCCCCTAAAGTTTGAATACCTGATTGTGGGGTCACAATGGGCAGTGCTTTAAGCTCCTCTGGAGTTTGCCATGGAATACCGCGCAAAATCACGTTCATACGTTCGTTGCCATCAAAGTATTCATTAACAAATAACCCACCTGTATAGGCTTGCACTGCTTGAGATACATCACGACGAGTTAGCCCTGCTTGGGTTATACGACGGTCATTGGGTGTGAGCCTAAGCTCTGGCTCTGCCATATCGAGTCGTGGTTGTGGCCTTGCTGTAGCATTTGGCATTGCTTCTGTAACTGCTTGCAGCGCAACATTAGCACCGGCTATTAGCTCGTCCATATTTGGGCCAGTTAAATCGATATTGATATTGCGACCATCACCGCCATTAGCAACTTGGATCATCGACCCTCTAAAGAAGAATACTTGGGTGTCGGGTAAATCAATGAAGATCTCTTCTCGGGCGACCTTCATTAATTCTTCAACACGTTGTGGATCGGCTGAATAAATAAAGCCGCCAGCATTCGAACCAAATGCATAAAAGTTAAAATCTTTTATCCCCGGCTCTTTTTCACCTGTGTAATAAGGCATTAAGCGCTTTTTAATACGCATCAGCAGCTCTTCTTCCATAAACTGTACATTGCCGCCAGGTGGGGTATTTAAGTTAAAGAAAAAGCCATCGGTTGGTGCTCGCGGCATAAAATCAGTTTTCGGGAGCATGGTCATGGTCGCGACGAGTGAGCCACCTAATAACGACACTATCCACACTATTTGTTTAACGCGGGTATTGGTAAGCGCCATGATGAAGTTAGTCAGCTTATGCCAATATTCACGATAAGGATCCGCTTTTAGCTCTTTGTCTGGCCAAAAGTGGTTAGCCAACGGAATCAGTGTAATTGCGCAAATCATCGAGGCAATTACAGCAATGGATAAGGTGAGCGCTAAGTCAGAGAATAACTGCCCTTCAATACCTGCCATAAATAAAATTGGCAAGAAGATAGCAACGCTGGTGGTGGTTGAGGCAAATAAGGCACCTGTTACTTGAGCAGCGCCTTTTAGCGCTGCTTTTTTACTATCAAAGCCTTCGCTTCTGAGCCTTGCGATATTTTCTTGCACTATGATGGCGGCATCAAGTACTAAGCCAACAGCAAAGGCAAGGCCGGCCAGTGAAATAACATTTAAGCTGCGGTCAAAAATATTCAACGTTAAAAACGCGACTAACAAAGAGACAGGAATTGTCGCTGCAATCACAAACGTGGCCTTTAAGCCCCTAAAGAACAACCACAAGATTAAACACGACAGCAAAACACCTAGACCTAAGTTACTTTTAACCAACGACAAGGCATTACGAATATGCACTGAGGCATCAAAACTTAATTCAATCGATAAGCCATTTTCAGCCAGCGGCCCTTCGTTTAGTTCTTTAATGGCAAGATTAATGTCATCAAGTAGCGCAACGGTGTTGGCTTCGTTAGCGCGCGAAATACGAATGTAATACGCGGGTTTACCATTTCGACCACTCATCCCTAAACGGTCAGAAAAAGTGCGCTCTACACTTGCGATATCGCCAAGGTAAATAGGTCTATCGCCTGAATAGCCAACGCGCATTTGTGCCATGCTCGATAAATCATATTGCCCCGTAAAGCGAACTGTATATTGACGACGGCCAACATTGGCAAGACCACCTGAGGTATCGCGTGAGCTGGCTAATACATTACTGATTTGGTCCAGGCTGACGCCAAGTGCTGCGGCTTTGTGAGGGTCAAAGGTAATACGTAATTCTTTTGGTCGTTCACTGGCTAAGTCAACGCGAGCAACACCAGGAATACGTGCCAAACGGGGCTCAACAAATTCATCAATTTGTTTTTGGAACTGCGCCATGTCTAAATCAAGGCTGTCGCTATTAAAATCTTTTGGTGTGACTAATAAAGTTGCTGCAGCTTCACCATTATTACCGCCAGCGAAAACCACAGGGTCAAATGCATCTAACGGCAGAGGTGGCGCTTGGTTAAGGCTAGTTAATACATCAAGCATCGCCTGTTGCATGTTTTGCCCAACTGCAAAAGTTAACGTGATAGAGCCATTGCCACGGTTAATGTAAGTATTAACCTCTAGCGCACCCGGGGTGTTTTTTACCGCGTTCTCAAGCGGTTCAATGATCACTGATTCAATCTCTTCAGGTGCAGCTTGGCGCCAGCCAGAGAAAATAGTGATCTGCGGTTGCTCAATATCTGGTGTGAGCTGAATTGGCAACTTAAAAATACTTAACATGCCAAACAACATAATCAACACCAAGATGACAATAACACTCGCAGGGTTCTTCAGCGAACTACGTGTCAGGTTCATTGTGTGTGTTCCAAAATCAGTTTGTGTGCATTGTAGTGCGATGTAAAAAAAGTGCCAGTGAGGTAAATGAAATGTATGTCAGGAGTAACGCTGAATAGCCGTTAATTCGCGATAAAATGTGTATTTGAAATAAGATGTAACAATTTAACAGGGAGCTTTAAGGCTTAAGCGCTCAGTTTTAAGTAAAAAAGCGCGAAACTAGTTAGCAGTATCCTTTTGGCGTAGAGTAGTAACGTTTTGCTCAAATAGACGTTTTACTTCTGCACTGTAGTGATTGTGGTTGTTAATGGTGATAAAGGGATTAGTGAAACTAACATCACAGAAAGATGTATAACACTGGATTTTAACTGCAACTCGATCTGGGGTTGCAAGGCCATCTAAGGTTGTTTGCAATGCTTCAAACACATATTCTTTACGAACATGCGATGTTAAAGCAACTTCAAGTTTTTTGACCTCAGCGCGGTGTGAATTCGAATCGGTTACAAACAATTCGTATAGGTAGCTGCGTGATACAAACAGCAAGATTGCCACAAGATAGAATAGACCTGTGTAATAAAATAACTCCGTGTGAGTGAAACTCCGAAAAGACTTAAACATTTTTCTATTATTTTTGTTTGTTTTTTATACTAAAACATATTTGTCAGTATATCTCAACAAACTAACTAAAAATCACTGCATTACAAATAAAAAAGCGCGAAACTAGTTAGTATCGCGCTTCTTAAATTTTTAAACTTACAGCTCAGTTCTGTTATTCATCAATCGAGCGAAGTAGGGCATTAATACCTACTTTTTCGCGAGTTTGCTGGTCAACTTTTTTCACGATGATAGCAGCGTATAGGCTGTGCGAACCATCTTTTGACGGTAAAGAACCTGGAACAACAACTGCACCCGCTGGTACTCGGCCGTAATGAGTTTCGCCTGTTTCACGGTCATAGATGCGCGTGCTTTGGCTGATGTAAACACCCATTGAAATAACCGCACCTTCTTCTACCACAACGCCTTCAACAATCTCAGAGCGTGCACCGATAAAACAGTTATCTTCGATAATCGTTGGGTTTGCTTGCAGTGGCTCAAGTACACCACCAATGCCTACACCGCCCGACAAGTGAACGTTTTTACCAATTTGTGCACATGAGCCAACCGTTGCCCATGTATCAACCATCGTACCTTCATCAACGTAGGCACCAATGTTCACATAAGATGGCATTAGCACCACGTTTTTACCTACAAAGCTGCCTTTGCGCGCAACTGCATTAGGCACAACACGCATACCGCCTTGTTGGAATTGCTCTGGTGTGTAGTCGCTAAATTTAAGTGGTACTTTGTCGTAAAACTGATTAACACCATCGCTCATAGGTTGGTTATCACGAATACGAAAAGACAGTAGCACCGCTTTTTTCAACCATTGATGTACAACCCACTCACCACTGATTTTTTCAGCAACACGGGCAGCGCCGCTATCAAGTAATTCAAGCGCATCGATAATCGCTTGCTTTACTTCACTTGATACCGTGCTTGGGCTGATGCTATCGCGGTTGTCCCAGGCGTTTTCGATCATGGTTTTTAAATCTGACATAAGATCCTCTTATTCGGTTTCTGCGTTGAGTTTTTTACGCAATGCTTGATGAATTTTAGCCTGTTCTTCGTCTGTTAATGCTTGGTATTCGTTATTTGATACCACGAAGAAATCTTCTGCACGTTCACCAACAGTGGTGATCCGCGCGGCATGAATATGTAATAAGTGTGCTTGAAATACTTCCGCAATTTTCGTTAATAGACCCGGAATATCCACCGCTTGGATTTCAATTAAGCTGCGATCTTTACGAGCATGCGGTCTAAGCACAATTTTTGGTTTGATATTAAAGTCTTTAAAGCGCTGTGAGCGGTTCTTTTTGATGCGAATTTTCTTTTTCGGATCGCTAATCGCAAGCTCTAATGCACGCTTAATGCCTTGCGCACGGCTACTTGCAATCGGGTCACCATTAACTTCTAAAATAACAAAGCTAAAAATCACATAGCCATCTTTAGTCGTTAACACCTGGGCATGTTGGATTTGCGCTTTTTTCGAACCAATTACACTCACCAAGCGTGCAAATAAACCCCCTGAGTATGGGCTGTAAGCGAATACTTGCGTCCCCCCGTGCATTGCGGTGTCAGAAACAGTGACGCTTGGTAGGCTTAAATCTTCACAATTTAATAAGTGCTCTGTTTGCCACGAAATTTGTTGCTCACTAAAGGCGGTAAAATAATTCGCTTTAAAGCGGCTCCAAATTAAGTCGATTTGGTCTTCATTGCAGCCGTGATTCAATAAGCGCTGCTTGGCTTGCTGTTTTTTATCACGAATCTGGTCGCGCTGATCCATTGGGTTTTCAAGACCTAAACGCAGTGCTCGCTGGGTATGTAAATACAGCTCACGTAGTAGGGTGTTTTTCCAATCGTTCCATAGATTATCGTTAGTGGCACGAATATCGGCCAAGGTTAAGCAATATAAATAATCTAGCTGGCGCTCATTTTTTACTTTGCTTGCAAAGTCTTTAATTACGTCTGGGTCATTAATATCTTTACGTTGTGCTGTAACCGACATAAGTAAGTGATTAGCCACTAACCATGAAATAAGTTTGCCGTCTGATGACGGGAAACGGTGCAATTTAGCAAACGCAATCGCATCAACCGAGCCTAGTTCAGAGTGGTCGCCGCCACGGCCTTTGGCGATATCATGGAATATACCCGCTAAATAAAGTAACTCAGGTTTATCCATGCGGGTGACGATTTCACTACAAAGCGGAAACTCGCTGACTTTTGACTTATCAAAATATTTATAAATATTGTTGATTAGTTTGTGGGTGTGCTCATCTACGGTATAGGCGTGGAATAAATCAAATTGCATTTGCCCAAAGATATTACGCCACTGCGGTAAATAGGCCGCGATAATGCCGTGCTTGTGCATTAAGGTAAATGCGCGACCCATACCATTTGGGTGTTTAATTAAGCGCAAAAATGCTTCACGGCAAGCGGCGTAATCTTGTAAATCACCGAGTAACCGGCGACGTACTTGACGCATTGTGCGTATCGTACTTGGGTAGATATGGGTAATTTCAGGGTTATCAGCAATATGCTCGAACAACACAAATAGCTGATCTCGGCGGAAAAACACCGACGGGTTTTTTACGCGAATTTGATGGCCAATACGTTCAAAGTTACGGTCAAGCTCAACCACTGGTAACTCACCGGCACCCGGTAAAATACTTTGCTCGAAGTATGAAAGTAGCATTTGGTTGAGTTCACGCACGCGGCTCATAATACGGAATAAGCGCTTCATCATGCGCTCAACTGAGGCTTTACCTTCACTACCAAAGCCAAGAATTTCTGCTGCGTGAGGTTGGTGGTCGAACAGTAAACGGTTTTCAGATCGCCCCGCAGCGATGTGCAGCGCAAAACGAATGTTCCAAAGGTTTTCTAAACATTCAGAAAGCTCTTGGTATTCTTCGTGAGTAAGATAGCCGTGATTTATTAATTCTTGTAATGTTTCGGCTCTAAAGTGCTTTTTAGCTACCCAAATAATGGTCTGTAAATCGCGCAGGCCACCTGGGTTTTCTTTGATGTTTGGTTCAAGATTATAAGCCGTACCATGACATTTTTTATGGCGTAAACTTTGTTCTTGTACTTTTGCCAAAAAGAATTCGTCTGAGCGCCAAATTGGTGTATCAATCAAATGATTTTTGAGTTTTTCAAATTCAATGTGATTACCAAAAATTAATCGGCTTTCGAGCAAGCTGGTGGCAAATGTCACATCTTCGCGTTTTTGTTCTAATGCTTGTTCTATTGTACGAACGCTGTGACCAATTTCTAAATTAAGATCCCAAAGCATGGTGACGAACTGGCCAATTTTCTCGCATACGGCTTCACTGGGCTGTTCACTAACCAGCAGCATAAAGTCGATATCGGAGTAGGGATGTAGTTCGCCACGACCATATCCACCCACAGCGATAAGTGCTAAGTCACTTTCGTGAGCAAGGTCGTAATCATGAAACAGTTTAATTAATAAGCGGTCGATAAACTCAGCACGGGCATTGATTAAGTTGCTAACGGGTTGTTTTGAGAATTCGTTCTGTAGCCATTTATAAAAATAACTAGAACAGTCGCGATAATCGCTAAGTTGCTCAGCTTGGCTGAGCAACTTTTTTACTTTATTGGGTAATGCCACAGGGGCTGGCTCCTAGTGTTCGATGATCCTGTCGATAGTATCATCTGATCGGAGCGTTAAAATTTCAACACCATTTTCAGTCACTAGTAGTGTGTGTTCCCACTGCGCAGACAAAGAACGGTCTTTTGTTACAACTGTCCAGTTGTCTTTTAGTAATTTACACTGACGTTTACCGGCATTGACCATTGGCTCGATTGTTAAGCACATACCAGCTTTCAATACTTCGCCAGTACCTGCTTTTCCATAGTGCATTACTTGTGGCTCTTCGTGGAACTCAGCACCAATACCGTGACCACAGTATTCGCGAACAATTGAATAGTTAAAGCTCTCAGCGTACTTTTGAATTGCAGCACCGATATCACCTAAGCGCACGCCAGGTTTAACCATTTTAATAGCAAGGTATAGGCTTTCTTGCGTGATATCCGCAAGGCGCTTACCTTGAATATTAGGTGTACCTACATGGAACATCTTAGAAGTATCACCGTGATAACCATCTTTGATCACAGTAACGTCAATATTTACGCTATCACCTTCTTTGAGCGGTTTGTCATTCGGAATACCGTGACAAATTACATGGTTCACTGAGGTGCAAATTGATTTTGGGAAACCGTGATAATTAAGCGGTGCTGGAATAGCATCTTGAACATTAACAATATAATCATGACAAATTGTATTTAGTTCATCTGTGGTTACACCTGGCACCACATGCGGTTCTATCATTTCAAGTACCTCGGCGGCTAAGCGCCCGGCAACACGCATTTTTTCGATTTCTTCAGGGGTCTTGATCACAGCACTCATTGAGGCTCCAAAGTTGTTTTTCAGGTCAGTTTTTAGTGCACAAATTTTGCACTAGACGTTGAGTTTTCAATTTTAATATGGTATAAAGCGCGCCGTCTTTTTACAAATAAATTCTTAACTGATTTTTTGTATTTAAGACAAACACAATTTTATTTTAACACACACACGTATCGTCACATACACTTGGGTGCACTTAAGTTACAAATTAACTACGGTGTTGGTGCTATGGGATATGTGGAGGCCTAACCCTAAATTATAGAGGATTATAAAATGGCAAACGTTTCAATGCGCGATATGCTTCAAGCTGGTGTTCACTTTGGTCACCAGGCACGTTACTGGAACCCTAAGATGAAGCCTTTCATCTTCGGCGCTCGTAACCGTGTTCATATCATCAACCTAGAGCAAACTGTACCAATGTTCAACGAAGCACTTAAGTTCTTATCGAACGCAGCTTCTAACAAAGGTAAAGTACTTTTCGTTGGTACTAAGCGCGCAGCAAGCGAAGCAGTTAAAGAAGCAGCTATTCAAAGCGAGCAGTTCTACGTAAACCACCGTTGGTTAGGTGGTATGTTGACTAACTGGAAAACAGTTCGTCAATCAATCAAGCGTCTTAAAGACCTTGAAGCGCAGAGCCAAGACGGTACTTTCGAAAAGTTAACTAAGAAAGAAGCGTTAATGCTTACTCGTGAAATGGAAAAGCTTGAAAAGAGCCTTGGTGGTATCAAAGATATGGGCGGTCTTCCTGACGCACTTTTCGTTATCGATGCAGACCACGAGCACATCGCTATCCGTGAAGCTAACAACCTAGGTATTCCAGTTGTTGCTATCGTTGATACTAACTCTAACCCAGACGGTGTTGATTACATCGTACCTGGTAACGACGATGCGATCCGTGCTATTCAACTTTACACTGGCGCTGTATCAGCTGCGATCACTGAAGGTCGTGAGAACAACATCGTTGCTCAAGCTGAAAAAGACGACTTCGTAGAAGCTGAATAATTAGCTGTCATCAAGTCTTCATCTAATCAAGGTGAAGACTTGTTATTCTTGTCAAGCGGCCCATACCGCTTCCCTATAACAGAATTCAATTGAGGATATTCTAATGGCTGTAACTGCTGCCCTAGTTAAAGAATTACGCGAGCGTACTGGCGCTGGCATGATGGATTGTAAAAAAGCGTTAACTGAAACTAACGGTGACATCGAGTTAGCGATTGAAAACATGCGTAAGAGCGGCGCTGCAAAGGCTGCTAAAAAAGCAGGTAACATCGCTGCTGAAGGTACAATCTTAATCAAAGAAGGTAACGGTTTCGCTGCGCTTCTTGAAGTTAACTGTCAAACTGACTTCGTTGCTAAAGATTCAAACTTCCTTGGCTTCGCGAATGAAGTATTAGACGCTGCTGCAGAATCTAAAGCAGACATCGATGCACTTAAAGCACAGTTCGAAGAAACGCGTGTTGCACTAGTTGCTAAAATCGGTGAAAACATCAATGTTCGTCGCGTTGAGTACATCGACGGTGACAAACTTTCTTCTTACCGCCACGGCGACCGCATCGGTGTTGTTGTAGTTGGTGAAGCTGACGAAGAAACACTTAAGCAAGTTGCTATGCACGTAGCTGCGTCTAAGCCTGAGTTCGTAAACCCAGAAGACGTTCCAGCTGACGTTGTTGAAAAAGAAAAAGCAGTTCAAATCGACATCGCGATGAACGAAGGCAAGCCTGCTGAAATCGCTGAGAAAATGGTTGTTGGTCGTATGAAGAAATTCACTGGTGAGATCTCTCTTACTGGTCAAGCTTTCATCATGGAACCTAAGAAAACTGTTGGCGAAATTCTTAAAGAGAAAGGCGCAACTGTTACTAACTTCATCCGTTTAGAAGTTGGTGAAGGTATCGAGCGTAAAGAAGAAGACTTCGCTGCTGAAGTAGCTGCTCAAATCGCTGCTGCAAAAGGCGAGTAATTTTCTAACTTAGTGACGTAGGACAATTAGATGAAATTAATCTGTTATTAGCTTTTGCGTCACTGATGAAAATTCTTTAAAATAACCGCGTTTTATGTGTAACCATAGCGCGGTTATTTTTTATCTCATTATTAAGGCTGGCCCAAATATTATGACTATCAATCGTAAACCTATTTTTAGACGTGTTCTTCTTAAACTTAGCGGTGAAGCATTAATGGGAGACGAAGGCTTCGGCATCGACCCGAAAGTACTTGACCGTATGGCTCAAGAAATTAAAGAACTTGTAGAGCTCGACGTAGAAGTAGGTTTAGTTATCGGTGGCGGTAACTTCTTGCGTGGTGGTTCATTAGCAGAAGCAGGTATGAACCGCGTAGTGGGCGACCACATGGGTATGCTTGCTACGGTAATGAATGGTTTGGCAATGCGTGATGCTCTGCATCGTGCATTTGTAAATTGTCGCTTAATGTCTGCCATTCCATTAAATGGCGTGTGTGATGCTTACAACTGGGCAGAAGCTATCAGCTTATTAAAGTCTGGTCGTGTTGTTATCTTTTCTGCAGGCACAGGTAACCCATTCTTTACCACTGATTCTGCAGCGTGTTTACGCGGTATTGAAATTGAAGCTGATACCGTAATTAAAGCGACAAAAGTTGATGGTGTTTATTCAGATGACCCAGTGAAAAACCCAGACGCGACATTATATCGCCACTTAAGCTACAATGAGATCATTGATAAAGAACTAAAGGTTATGGACTTAGCGGCATTCACGCTTGCCCGTGATCATAATATGCCTTTAAGTGTATTTAACATGAATAAATCAGGCGCGCTTAAGCGTGTAATTATGGGCGAAGATGAAGGAACGCTTATCTCTTCACAAGCCTCGGATGAAATTAATAAATAGATTAGGATTGAACCGTGATTAACGATATCAAAAAAGATGCGTCAGAACGTATGCAAAAAAGTGTTGCGGCACTAGGCAGTCAATTATCTAAAATTCGCACAGGCCGTGCTCACCCTGCATTACTTGACGGTATTCAAGTGTCTTACTACGGTGCTGACACGCCACTAAACCAAGTAGCTAATGTAACAATTGAAGACTCGCGTACACTTGCAATCAGCGTGTTCGACAAGTCATTAGCGCAAGCGGTAGAAAAAGCAATAATGGCATCAGATTTAGGTTTAAACCCTATGTCTGCTGGTACTGTGATCCGTGTTCCACTTCCTCCACTTACAGAAGAGCGTCGTAAAGACCTTATCAAAATTGTACGTGGTGAAGTTGAAGGCGGCCGTGTTGCTGTTCGTAACATTCGTCGTGACGCAAATGGCGACATTAAGAGCTTATTGAAAGACAAAGAAATTTCTGAAGATGAAGCGCGTCAAGCAGAAGACGAAATCCAAAAGCTTACAGATAAGTTCATCAAAGAGATGGATACACAATTAACAGCGAAAGAAGCTGAATTGATGGAAATCTAAAAGCTCTTGTTTTTCTTTTCGGGATGAATCCTGAAAGGCAAGCAGGTCATTGCAAATTTATTAGTTTTGAAACGCCGGCTGGGGTATACTAGACGGCGTTTTTTTATGGAATACTCGATATTTATGGTTCTTAACGCTGATAAAATTTCCCAGCAAAGTTTGCCTAAGCATGTCGCTATAATCATGGATGGTAACGGTCGTTGGGCTCAAGCGAAAAATCGCCCACGTGTTTATGGGCATAAAAAAGGCGTTGATGCGGTTCGTCAATCAGTGCAATTTTGTACTCGCTTAGGTATACAGTCGTTAACACTATTCGCATTTAGTAGCGAAAATTGGCGACGCCCAGAGGACGAAGTAAATACGCTCATGGAGCTATTTTTATTCGTGTTGGGCAAAGAAGTTAAAAAGCTTCATAAAAATAATGTAAAGCTCAATATAATTGGTGATTTATCACGCTTTTCTGAGAATTTGCGTAATAAAGTTGATGCAGCACACGAGTTAACCCGTAATAATACGGGCTTGCAATTAAACGTTGCTGCTAATTATGGTGGCCGTTGGGATATTACCAATGCCGCAACCATGCTTGCAAAAAAAGTCGCAGCCGGTGAAATGGCCGCTGAAGAGATTACCGAAGAGCTCATGAGTGAACACATGAGCATGGCAGATCAAGTTGAGCTTGATTTAATGATCCGCACAGGTGGTGATTTGCGCATTAGTAACTTTCTTTTATGGCAAGCAGCTTACGCTGAGCTTTACTTTACCGATACGCTTTGGCCAGACTTTAATGAAGCTGCTTTTGCCGATGCTATCGCATGTTACGTTGCCAGAGAGCGACGATTTGGTTGTACAGGCGAACAAATAAAACAATTACTCGCCGAGACCTAATTACTAGTTGAAGGTACACACATTGCTAAAACAACGAATTTTAACCTCGCTCGTGTTGGCACCACTTGCACTTGTATTGGTATTTTATACCCCATTAACTCTATTTAGTTATATCGCCGCCGGTATCGTATTACTCGGTGCATGGGAATGGTCTGCGTTTATGGGGCTATGCGATAAAGTTAAACGTTTTGGATTTGTCGCTGCAACAGCGGTGTTTCTTGCATTATTAAATTGGCATTGGCCGATTGACTCGCTTTGGCAAAATGGTCAACTAGTAGGTGATGCAAACTATCTATTCACGCTATCGTTTGCTTGGTGGATTGTAGCTACTTACTTAGTTTGGCGTTATCCCGCTATGGCAAAAGCGTGGAATGAAGGCATTGTGATGCGTGCCATTGCCGGATTTTTAACACTCGTACCACTTTGGTTAGCTTTAAATACCCTGCGTAGCGCAGGCTATGGCGAATCAACCCATTTCGGCTCTATGCTTATTCTTGTGGTTTTAGGCATTGTTTGGAGCGCAGACATCGGTGCATATTTTACTGGTAAAAACTTAGGCAAACACAAACTAATGCCAAAAGTGAGCCCAAATAAGACCATTGAAGGCCTACTTGGTGGCGTGGTGGCCTCAGTTATTTTTGTTTTAGTATTTTGTCATTACAGCAATGTTGATATGGCTGTGTGGCCAATTTATGCGATTATGACAGCATTTATTGCGCTGTTTTCAGCGGTAGGCGATTTATTAGAAAGTATGTTTAAACGTGAAGTTGGCTTGAAAGACAGCGGTTCATGTTTACCAGGTCATGGTGGTATTCTAGACCGCATCGATAGCTTAACAGCTGCTGCACCTATTTTTGTACTTTGTTACGCATGGACATTGAGTTTATGAGCAAAGTAGAACAACTCGTCGTATTAGGCGCAACTGGTTCAATCGGTTTAAGCACCTTAGATGTTGTTGCTCGTAACCCAGAGCGCTTTGCTGTTTTTGCCTTAGCTGCTGGTAAAAATGCCGAGAAAATGGCTGAACTATGTATTGCACATCAACCTAAGTTTGCCGTAATGGCAGATCAACACGCCGCGGCTGCGCTGTCTAACTTACTTGCCAGTAGCTCTTGTAAAACAGAGATTCTTGCAGGTACAAGTGCTATGAGCGAGCTTGCTGCTCATACTGATGTTGACACTGTTATGTCGGCTATTGTCGGTGCAGCAGGCTTGTTACCTACTTTAAGCGCCGTTGAGGCGGGCAAAAAAGTATTGCTTGCTAATAAAGAGTCTCTAGTTATGTCGGGGCAGCTGTTTATTGATAAAGTAAAACAGCATGGTGCTACTTTATTGCCTATCGACAGTGAACATAATGCTATTTTTCAATGTATGCCTGCGGCTTTACAAAACGGGTCGGGTTTACTGGCCGATAATGGCGTTAGCAAAATTTTATTAACAGGGTCTGGTGGGCCATTTTTAACTCGCGATGTCGCAACATTATCAGCTGTGACCGTGACTGAAGCTGTGGCGCACCCTAATTGGTCGATGGGCCAAAAAATATCTGTTGATTCAGCAACCATGATGAATAAAGGCCTTGAATTTATTGAGGCTAAGTGGTTATTTAATTGCCAAGCAAGCGATATTGAAGTGGTGATACACCCGCAAAGTATTATTCACTCTATGGTGCAATATCAAGATGGCTCAGTGCTTGCGCAAATGGGTAATCCAGATATGCGCACTCCTATAGCTCACGCTTTAGCATTTCCTGAGCGCGTTGATGCTGGGGTTAAACCTCTCGACTTTGCACAGATTGCAGACTTTACTTTCACTAAGCCAGATTATGCACGATATCCAAATTTAAAACTTGCGATTGAAGCATGCGAAATGGGGCAGGGTGCAACAACCACTGTCAACGCTGCAAATGAAGTTGCAGTTGCTGCATTTTTAGCTGGCCAGATTAAGTTTACAGATATCTTTCGTATTAACTCACAAACCCTAGCAGCAACACAGGATGTTAATGTGCATACATTAGACGAGATCCTGGCTTGTGATGAAGCTGCTCGCATTAAAGCCACTGAGTTTGTTAGAAGAGGCATTAATTAGCATGTTTGATTTTTTTTGGAATCTGGGTTCATTTATTCTTGCCTTAGGCATTTTAGTGACAGTGCATGAATATGGTCACTTTTGGGTTGCACGTAAGGCAGGTGTCAAAGTACTGCGTTTTTCAATTGGCTTTGGTAAGCCGTTGATCAAGTGGTATGACAAACAGCAAACAGAATATGTGATAGCGGCAATCCCACTAGGTGGTTATGTCAAAATGCTTGATGAGCGTGTTGACGAAGTACCGCCAGAACAGCGTCATTTATCATTTAATGCCAAATCAGTAAAAGCACGTATAGCGATAGTTGCAGCCGGACCAATGGCGAACTTTTTATTTGCTATTTTTGCTTTAGCTGTCATGTACATGGTGGGCGTTCAGTCATTAAAACCTGTGGTTGGGGAAGTGACTCAAGGAAGCCGTGCTGCAGCTGCTAATATTGAGCCGAACCAACAAATTATTAAAATCGGTGAAGACGATATCAGCACTTGGCAAGATGCCACCTTCTCATTGATGAGCCGTTTAGGCGAGCAAAGCGTTGTTGTTACGCTTCGTGACCAAAACTATCAAAAGCATGTGCGTACCCTTAACTTAGATGGCTGGAAATTAGATCAGCAAGATGTACCACCACTAACATCGATTGGTATAGTACCTTTTCGACCTAACGCCTTACTGCAGGTAGCGATGATCAGTAAAGGGTCAGCTGCAGAACAGGCAGGATTACAGGTAAATGATAAAATTATTGCCGTAAATGGTGAAAATATCAGCACTTGGAACGAGTTAGTTTCACTAATTCAGCAATCACCTAACAAATCCTTACAAATTAGTGTACAAAGACAAGATAGTATTAAAGAGCTTATTGTTACACCTAAAGGCCAAATCAATGATTCAGGTGTTGAACAAGGTTTCTTAGGTGTGTCTCCAGTGGTTGAGCCATGGCCAGAAAATTATATTGAAACTAGACATTATGGCCCTGTCGATAGTATTGTGCTGGGCATACAAGAAACATGGCGTTTAATCACACTAAGTTTCGACATGATTGGTAATTTAATTACCGGTCAGGTGTCGGTTAAAAATTTAAGTGGCCCTGTAGGCATTGCAGTCGGTGCGGGAACTAGCGTAAGCTATGGTTTGGTTGCTTTTTTAAGCTTCTTAGCATTAATAAGTGTAAACCTAGGTGTATTTAACTTATTACCGTTGCCAGTGCTTGATGGTGGGCACTTAATGTATTACATAATTGAACTTTTTCGCAAAAAGCCGGTCTCTGAAAAGACGCAAGAATTTGGTTTTAAAGTGGGTGCGTTGCTGCTCCTGTTTTTAACATGTTTCGCTTTGTTCAATGATGTATCGCGTTTATAACAAATGAGCGAAAAATTCCAATTTGAACACGATTGTAAAACACCGCAAAAGTTTAACTTACAAGGTGTTGAGCGGTAATACAGTTGTAAAGGATAAAGATAATAAAATGGCTATAAAAAAACATTTGGCAGTTTCAAGTTTATTAGGTGCAAGCTTTGCAGCCCTAGGCCAAAACTCCTTTATTGTAGATGATTTAAAAGTTGAAGGTTTACAACGTGTTGCTCTAGGTGCAGCGCTAACGCATATTCCAATCAACGTGGGCGATAATATTGATGAGTATACAATTTCAAGAACCATAAAGGCTCTCTATCGTTCAGGTCACTTTGATAATATTAAAGCATTACGCGATGGCAACAGTGTTATTTTCCGCGTAACAGAGCGCCCAACGATCAGCATGATCGAATTTGATGGTAATAAAGACATCAAAGATGAGCAGTTAAATGAGTCGCTCGATCAGCAAGATATTCGTACGGGTGAGCCACTTGATAAAACTGTTCTTGATAATATAGAAAAAGGTTTAGTTGAGTTTTTCCATAGTATCGGTAAGTACAATGCTAAAGTGGATGTAACTATCACTAAGCTGCCACGTAACCGTGTGAAGCTATTGTTTAAATTTGATGAAGGCGATGCCGCTTCTATTCGTCAAATTAACCTCGTTGGTAACGAATTATTCTCTGATGAAGAGCTACTTAAATTAGCTGAGTCACAACAAGATTTGCCGTGGTGGAAGTTCATGTCGAGCGACCGCTATCAAAAGCAAACCATTGAAGGCGACTTAGAAAAAATTCGTAGTTACTATTTAGACCGTGGTTACCTTCGTTTTAATATCGATTCAACCCAAGTTTCAGTTAGTCCTGAACGTGACTCAGTTTACGTAACAGCTAATATCACTGAAGGTGTAAAGTACACCGTAAAAGGGTTTGATTTTATTGGTGACTTGCTTGGTCGCGAAGAGTTAATCAAAAGTGTTATCCCGCTGAAAACGGGTGAGCTTTATAATGGCTCGGTGGTTACGTCTTCTGAAGAATTCATTAAAAGCTATTTAGCGCGTTTTGGTTATGCCAACGCTGAAGTACGCACAATCCCAGAGATTGATGACGAGAAAAAAGAAGTTCAATTAACCTTGTCAGTTAACCCAGGTAAGCGCGTCTATGTTCGTCGTATTATCGTAGGTGGTAACCAAAATACCTCTGATGAAGTAGTACGCCGTGAAATGACCCAGCTTGAAGGTGCGTGGTTATCAAATCAAAGCTTAGAGCGCTCTAAACTACAAATTCAACGTTTACCTTACATGGAAAGTGTTGATTTTAATGTTGTGCCAGTACCGGGAGTTGATGACCAAGTAGATGTCGATTTTACTGTTAAAGAACAATCAGCTGGTAGCTTTAACGCTGGCCTTGCTTATGGTTCTTACTTAGGTCTGCAATTTAATATCGGTGTTAGTGAATCAAATTTCTTAGGTACCGGTAACCAAATTGGTTTTAATATTAATACCTCACGTGGTTCTGAACGCATCAGTGTTTCTTATACAGACCCTTACTTTACGCCAGATGGTGTATCGCAAGGGAGTAGTATCTTCTACAGCAACTATGATGCAAGTAAATTCAGTCTAATCGACTATAAATCAAAGAGCTATGGTATTGGTACCAATATTGGCTTCCCAATCGATGCTGTTAACCGTATCAATTTTGGTGTTCGTTGGATCCAAGAAGAGTTATCTGACATTGCTGAATACGAGCAAACTCGTGTAATGCGTGAAACTTTCTTAGACCCAGAAAACCCTGATGCAGGTTTTGACTTTACTAAGTATGAGCTTAGTGCAGGTTGGTCGCGTGTTACCGTAAACCGTGGTTTATTCCCAACGGCTGGTTCGCGTCAATCACTTAACTTAACAGCGACAACGCCGAACTCTGATTTACAGTACTTTAAGATAAATTATGATTCGCGTTTCTACTGGCCAATTAGTAATGATCACCGTTGGGTATTCTCAACACGTGCAGCACTTGGTTATGGTAATGGTTATGGAACAACTAATGGTTATGACCAAACATTGCCGTTCCAGGAGTTCTTCAGAATTACCGAAATGGAATTACGTGGCTTCGATCGAAATACGATTCTACCACGTGCTGTTTCTCGTGTTCCGCAAAGTATTCCTGGTACACCATTACCTGATGGTACTACAACAGGTAGCATTGGTGGTGCATCAGAGTTTGACGAGTTATACACAGCAGGCCGAATTGGTGGTAACGCCAAAGCGGTAGCAGGGATGGAGCTAATCGTTCCAACACCTTTCTTAGATGAAGAAAACACCAGCTCTGTACGTACTAGCTTCTTCGTAGATGCAGCAAACGTATGGGACACAGAGTTTAACATTGACCGTTATCAAAACCTGTCGACCGATCAACGCGCAAAATTGGATGATTATTCAGATCCAATGCGCTTTAGGGTTTCAACGGGTCTTTCATTACAATGGATCTCTCCAATGGGTCCAATGCTGATTAGTTTTGCGTATCCATTGCAAAAAGAAGAAGATGACGATACGAAGACCATCAGCTTTAATATTAGTAATACATTCTAAAGGAGTTTTTACGTGAAAAAATCAATTAAATCAACAGCCTTCGCATTGCTTGCTACTTTATCTATGGGCCTTTCAACAAATGCATTTGCGCACAAAGTAGGTGTTGTTGATATGCAAGAAATTTACAAGCAAATCCCTCAAATGGCGAAAGTTGAGCAGTCACTTGAAGCTGAGTTTTCTGAGCGTCGTCAAGAGTTAGAAAAGTTACAAGGCGATATTCGTTTTGAAGCTGAAAAGTTCAAGCGTGAATCAACAACGATGAGCGATAAGCAGAAAGATGAATTACGTACTAAGATTCAAGGTATGCAGCAACAACTTGCTGAAAAAGGCCGTCCTTTAGAGCAAGAAATCAAGATGCGTCAAAACCAAGAGTTAGCTAAAGTTCAAAAGCTAATCTTAGATGCAATCGAAGAAGTGGCTAAAGCTGGCAAGTTTGATGAAGTTAAAGTTAAAGAAACAACAATTTATTTTAACCCTAAAACAGTATCTGATTTATCAGATAAAGTAGTTGAAAAAGTAAGTAAGCAATAGAAATCATATATGCATAATTACACGCTTTCGCAGATTGCGGATCTTTTAGGCGCCGAACTTCAGGGTGATGGCGCCACAGAGATTACAAAAATATCAACACTTGCAAATGCCCAACCTGGGCATATTGCATTTTTAGCGAACAAGAAATATCGCTCACAATTGAACGATACATTAGCCAGTGCGGTGATTTTATCCGAGGCTGATGCAGCGTTTTTTACAGGCAATAAGCTTGTGGTTGCTAACCCCTATGTATGTTACGCCAAGCTTGCCCAGCTTATGGATACCACGCCGCGTTCAGCTGCTACTGGTATTCACCCAAGTGCAGTCATTCACGATTCAGCCAGTATTGGTGATAATGTCGCGATCGCTGCTAATGTGGTGATTGAAGCGGGGGCTGTAATCGGCAACGACGTACAACTTGGTCCAGGCTGCTTTATCGGTGAAAATACAAAAATTGGCCAAGGCACTAAGCTTTGGGCAAATGTATGTGTTTACCATGAAGTCGAAATCGGCAGTGACTGCTTATTTCAAGCGAATACAGTTGTGGGTAGCGATGGTTTTGGCTATGCGAATGAGCGTGGTGAGTGGATTAAAATTCCACAGCTAGGCCGTGTAATTATTGGTAACAAGGTTGAAGTAGGTGCATCAACGACCATTGACCGTGGTGCACTTGACGATACTATCATTCATAGTAATGTAATTATCGATAATCAATGTCAAATAGCGCATAATGTCGAGATCGGTTCAGGTACTGCAGTTGCTGGTTGTACGGTATTTGCTGGCAGTACAGTTATTGGTCGGAATTGTCAGATTGGTGGCATGGTTGCAATTAATGGTCACATTAGCGTATGCGATGGTGCTATAATCACCGGCATGAGTATGGTGACTAAGGCAATCACAGAACCTGGGATTTATTCTTCGGGCTTGCCACATCTAACCAATAAAGAATGGCGACGTAGTATTGCCCATATCCGAAACCTCGGTGATATGAAAGACCGCATTAAAGCACTTGAGTCTCTAACAAAGTCACTCAATATTGAAGACAAATAAGGATGCTATTTTGGCAAATGAATTAAATAGTCTTGATATCCAAGATATCTTGAGTTTACTTCCGCATCGTTATCCGATGCTACTTGTTGACCGTGTATTAGATTACACGCCAGGCAAGTCGTTACATGCAATTAAAAATGTAACAGTGAACGAACCTATTTTTACGGGTCATTTCCCTAACCAACCAATTTTTCCTGGTGTGTTGATCCTAGAAGCAATGGCTCAAGCTACGGGCTTGTTAGGTTTTAAAACAGTTGAAAACCGTAGTGACAATGAACTGTATTTATTTGCTGCGATTGATAATGCACGATTCAAACAGCCGGTATTACCTGGCGATACCATGCATTTGCATGTAGAGTTTGTAAAAGAGCGCCGCAATATATGGAAGTTTGCAGCAGAAGCAAAAGTTGACGGCAAAGTGGTGTGTACTGCCGAAATCATGTGTGCGAGAAGAGAGTTTTAATAGTGATTCATCCTACGGCAATAATCGAACCAGGTGCAAAACTTGGCAAAAATGTGTCAGTTGGCCCTTATAGCTATATCGGAAACGATGTAACTATTGGTGACAACTGTATCATCGAATCTCATGTGGTTGTTAAAGGCCCATCGACGATTGGTTCTGGTAACCATATTTTTCAATTTGCATCGGTTGGTGAAGCTTGCCAAGACAAAAAATACGCGAATGAACCAACTACGCTGATCATGGGTGATAACAATGTGATCCGTGAGTGTGCAACAATTCACCGTGGTACTATCCAAGACCAAGGTGTGACAAAAATTGGTAGTAACAACTTATTTATGGCGTACACCCATGTTGCACATGATGCTGTAATTGGTGATAACGTTATATTTGCTAACAATGCCTCTGTTGCTGGTCACGTACACGTAGGTGACTGGGTTATTCTCGCGGGTAACTCTGGTGTTCATCAATTTTGTAAAATTGGTGCTCATGCCTTTGTAGGTATGTACTCTGGCGTAAATAAAGATGTACCACCATTTGTAACTACTATTGGCACGCCGGCTGGCCCTGTAGCAATCAATACTGAAGGCATGAAACGCCGTGGTTTTGAAAGTGATGAAGTTATGGCAACCCGTCGTGCATATAAAACGCTTTACCGTAAGAGTTTAGGTGTTGAAGAAGCTATCGCCGAGTTAACTGAAGATGCAGCAAAGTATCCTGCTGTTCAGCTGATGATAGACTTTGTGAAAAGCTCTGAGCGCGGCATTATTCGCTAATTATAAGCGATACACTAAAAGCCACCGTAAGGTGGCTTTTTTGTTTTTATACTAATTCGCTTAATTAGGTAAATCAGTATAGTTCAGGTTTCGCTAAGTAAGCGCTTGCTACCTTTATGGCAAAAAAAGGATTCAATAATATGAACAAACTTATCCTCTTTGCTTTATTAAGTTTAATTATAACTGGTTGTAGTACTGCGCCTTCGGTAACTAAGGGAACGATAGAAAAAGGCAAAGCCAGTTATTACGCTGATAAATATCATGGCCGAACTACTGCAAGTGGTGAGGTATTTAATCAACAGGCATTGAGCGCGGCTCATCAAACACTTGGCTTTGGTAGTAAAGTAAAAGTCACTAATATTGCTAATAATAAAAGCGTGATTGTGACCATTAATGACCGCGGCCCATTTATCCGCGGTCGCATTATTGATTTATCAAAAAAGGCGTTTTCACAAATCGCATCAACAAAGCAAGGTGTGATTGACGTTACCGTTGAACAGCTAGATTAAAAGCGGGTAATAAGCTCTACGTAGTCAGCTTCATTAGCAACTAATTCAGCATGACTTGCAAGGGCTCTCACTTGTCCTTGTTCTAACCAAATCACTTTATCAACACGACTTAGCATTGCTGGGTCGTGAGTAATGGTTAGCATGGTTTTATCTGCCCATATTTTCTCAAGCGTAGTCAGCAAGTTTTGCTTAGTGTGGTTATCTAGACTCTCTGTTGGCTCATCAAGAATGATTAAATTACCTTGCCTTAATAGAGCTTGGGCAATGGCAACACGACGCGACTGACCATGAGATAGCTTTCTGCCTGCGGTGCCTAAACGAGTGTTTAGCCCATCTTTTAAATTGCTTAACCATGAGCCAAGTTCTGCTTGTTCACAGGCTTCAATAAGCATTTCATCTGTCGCATCAAAAGCTGCATAGCGAAGATTCTCCCGAAGCGTGCCATCAAAAATATGATGCTGCTGAGCCACGATAGTCATGCATTTGAAGCGCTGCTGATGACTAAGCTTGCTTAGCTCAAAAGTATTTTCTTTAGTGGTTAGTTCAAGCGTGCCTGATTGGATAGGCCAAAGCCCTGTTAGTAAGTTAACCAGAGTGGTTTTGCCACTGCCGCTGGCACCAACTAGAGCTAATTTACTGCCTGAAGCAATTGATAAGTTAATTTCATTCAGTGCGTTACTGGTTGCGCCTTGGTATCGGTAATTAACATTTTTGAACTCAAGGCCAAGAGCACTGTGTGGTATTGCATGTGTTTGCTTCTGTTCATTATGCTCTTCGAGTTTGTCTTCAAGTGTAAATAGTCGCTGTGCTGCGCTTACAGCATTTGGTAATTCTATAAACGCACTTGGCAAAGTTAGTACAGTCTCAAAGCTGGCTAATACAAATAACGCGAGCATAGCTAGTTCAACGTTTTTCATAGTAGCTGTTGCGACCAGTGGAATTATCATAAATACACTGGCAAGCATGGTGAGTTGGATCACCAAAGTGCTTAAGCCATTACTGTTTGCTATGGCTTTGTGTCGATTATATAGCAAGCTGTTGTATTGCTTACTGAGTGAATCACAATGGGCAAGCTGCGCGGCGTGTGCTTGATATACAGCCAGCTCTCTGGCACCTGATAGTGTATCAGCAAGCTCAGATCTTAACTCTGCTGAAAGCTGTGTTTCAGCATGTGCTTGTTGGCGAAGTTTATGGCTCAATAGAGCCGGAAGTAACACGCCAATAATCATTAATGAAATAAAGCATAGCAACGCAACATCAGCGTTATACATTGCCATGAATGCCATTACGATAGGAATACTGATAAGAGCGACGATAATTGGCAGCAGCACATTTAGGTAAAACTTATCTAACGCATCAACATCGTTTTGTAGGCGGTTGAACAAGTCGCTACTACGAGTCATTGCTAAGTCAACGTTGTTGAGTTGGCTAAGAATCTTGAACATTTTTACGCGAATTTCGCTCAGTAACAAAAAGGTAGCGTTATGAGTTATCATTCGCTCGCCGTAACGAGACGCTGTGCGCACGATAGCTAAAAAGCGGATCACCCCTGCAGGGGTAAAGTAGTTCATCTGCACACCGGCAATACCCGCCGCTGCCATGGCTGCTAAAAACCAGCCCGAGATGGCGAGTAAACCGACATTTGCAAGTACCGTTAAGCTTGCTAAAAAAGCCCCCAAAAGCAGCATGCTTGCATGAGGTTTGCAAAGTTTTAATAAACGTATGAAGTTATGCATGGGCTTCACCTTGGCTCACAAGCTTAGCAAATAGGCCTGCTTGTTCGGTGAGTTGCTGATAATGACCAGACTCAACAATTTGACCTTGTTGCATAACGTAAATGGTGTCGGCATGTTTAACTGTATTCAGTCGGTGAGCAATAACCAGCACTAAATGATCTTTTGCATAATCTCGGATTGCTTGGTTGATTAAATGCTCTGTTTGGCTGTCTAAGTGAGCTGTAGGCTCATCAAGCATTAGCACAGGGGCATTTTTTAAAAATGCACGGGCAAGGGCAATACGCTGCTTTTGCCCCCCTGAGAGGCCTTCTCCTTGTTCACCAAGCTGTGTATCAAAGCCATTAGGTAGGGCGTTTATAAACTCAAGCGCACCAGCTTTATTAGCCGCTTCCTCAAGTTCAGCTTGGCTTGCATCTGGTTTTGCTAATCGTAGGTTCTCTGCAACGGTTCGATAAAATAATGTGGCTTGTTGTGGGATCCACGCAAGCTGTGCTTGCCAATCAGCTAAGGCGGTATCGCTCAGTGGCTGTCCGTTAATGTGAATGGCATTGTTGGCTTGATGATGAAAACCCAATAGACAATCAAACAAAGTACTTTTACCCGAGCCGCTTTCACCTACAAAGGCAACTAAGCCTGTGCTTGGCAGGCTTAAGCTGATATCAGTCACCCCTTCGTTTGTCTCAGGGTAGTGAAAAGTAAGCGCATTCAGCTGTATGTCTTTTATCGGTAACTCAAGTTTAGAGGTACCCAAATGTTCATCGGCGTCGCTTTGATTGATTATATCGACCATATCAGCAGCGGCGCTGATCCCTTCGAGTTTTGCATGATAATGAGTGCCCATTTGCCGAAGTGGTAAGTAAAACTCAGGGGCCAGTAATAGCACCACAAAACCGGTCGCAAAATCGAGCGTACCAAAAAATAATCTAAAGCCAATGATCACAGCAACAAGGGCAACACTAATGGTTGCTAAAAACTCAAGGGCGAAAGACGATAAAAAGGCAACTTTCAGCACCCCCATAGTTGCACCACGGTAATCATCAGATATCTGACTTATGCTATTTAGCTCACGCTTGGTTGCATTAAAAAGCTTAAGTTGAGTCAGTCCTTGTAATCGGTCAAAAAAGTAATTGCCAAGTACCGCTAGCTGTTGCCAGCGTTCTTGGTTTAACTGCTCCGCTTTATGGCCCACTAAAATCATAAAAAAGGGGATAAGCGGGGCTGTTAAAAGGAATATGAGGCCTGCTTTGTAATCAGTTGGAAAAATCACCACTAATATCGCTAATGGAATAAGTGCACTGTAAGTCACACTTGGAATGTAGTTGGCGTAATATTGATGCAGTGCTTCAACCCCATTATGTAAGGTGTTAAGTGTTGCGCCGTGACCTTTTTGTTCAGTGTATGCTGGCCCAAGTTTGCTGAGCTTTTCTAGCAATGTATTACGCATCACGTTTTTTATTTTTAACGCGGCAAGGTTACTCACCCGTTCACTTAGCGCAACCAACAAAGCACGAACTAAAATGAGCCCCGCAAGAGGCCATAACAATGGGCTTACGGCTTGCAAGTTTGCTTGTTCAAACATAACTTGATGAACCGCGTTCGCAAGAAGGTAACAAGAGGCAATCATTAACAGGGCATTGAGTGTGCCCAGACTAATGCTTAATTTAAGAAGTCCTGAAGCGGACTGGCTATACTGCTTTAAAAAAGCGCGCAGCGTTTGCTGCTGCGCGCGATTTGGTCGGGGTTTAGTTGTCATCGGTGTTTTTGAGTCTCGCGTACAGCTCTAGCTCATCATCAGCAATCGAATCTTTATGTTGGTGAAATTCGTACCACATTACGTTGATCACTCCCAGTGTACAGGCTAATAGAACACCTAAAATCCAGGCAAAATACCACATATTTTAATCTCCTTAATAGCTACCGTGAGTGTTGTTTTCAATTTCACTGATGGTTACTTTGCGCCACATCTTCACATAACACCATGTTGTGTAGATAAGAATAAGTGGTACAAAAATAACCGCAGCAATAAACATCACGTTAAGTGTCATATGGCTCGAAACCGCATCCCACATGGTTAAACTAATATTAGGGTTGTTGCTCGAAGGCATAACAAACGGGAACATTGACATACCCGCAGTGAGTATCACGCCAGCAAGCATTAGGCTTGAAGCGATCAGTGCCATCGCTGGTTTTTGTAATTTAGATAACACTATTGCCAATGCCGCCATAACGAATGCAAGGGCAGGGAACAGCATGGTTAATGGCATTTTTGTATAGTTATCAAGCCATGCACCCGGTGCCTGCTTGACTGTTTTAGCCAGTGGGTTGGCATAGCCTTGAGTATCGCCCATGCTGACGATTGTATAACCATCAAGTTGAGATACCCACACACCTGCTAAAGCAAACAATACAATAAACGCCATCAGTGCATATCGGCCATATTGTGCTGAGCGTTTTGCAACCTCCGCATCAGTACGAAGTTGTAGCCACATACCAGCGTGGCCAACGAGCATAAGTACACTCACAAGGCCTGCAACAATGGCAAATGGATTTAATAGCGCGAAGAATGAGCCTTGGTAGCTAACACGCAGTAGGTCATCAATGTGATAAGGCACACCTTGTAGCAAGTTACCAAATGCCACACCAAATACTAGAGCCGGAATAAAACTACCTGCAAATAGGCCCCAATCCCAGTTATTACGCCAGCGCGGTGAATCTATTTTTGAGCGGTAATCAAAGCCAAGTGGTCTGAAAAATAGCGCAAATAATACCAGCATCATGGCAAAGTAAAAGCCAGAGAACGCAGCCGCGTAGACCATAGGCCAGGCTGCAAAAAGCGCCCCCCCAGCAGTGATGAACCAAACTTGGTTACCATCCCAGTGAGCACCAATGGTGTTAATAACCGTTCGGCGTTCAACATCGGTTTTACCCACTAGGCGAAGCAAAATAGCCACACCCATGTCCATACCATCGGTCACTGCAAAGCCAATCAGTAATACACCAATTAACAGCCACCAAATTAGTTTAAGAGTTTCGTAATCAAAAATCATGATTGAGCTCCTTGGCTTGCAAGACTATCTGCTTTGACAAGTTCATGGTGATATTTACCAGTATGAAGCGAGCTTGGCCCTTGTTTTATAAAGCGCAGCATCAGCCAACCTTCAACCGCAGCAAGACCTGTGTAGAATACTAAGAAACCAGTAATACTAATCAATAGGTCATTGACCGTCAGTGATGAGGTTGCCAAGAAGGTCGGTAAAATTTCCGAAATAGCCCACGGTTGACGGCCGTATTCAGCAACAATCCAACCAAACTCAATAGCAATCCAAGGCAGTGGAATACTCCATACCGCAGCCCACAATAACCAACGCTTTTGCTCAATAATTCGGTGTGCGTTGTAATAAAACGATAAGACAAATACGCCAAGCATGATCACACCACAACCAACCATGATCCTAAATGACCAGAACATTGGGCCCACTTGAGGGATTGAATCTTTCACTGCTTTTTGAATGTGCTCTTCTGTTGCATCAACCACGTTAGGCGTATAGCGCTTAAGTAGCAAACCATAGCCTAAATCAGCTTTTAAGGTATCGAATTTTGCAATGTTTTCAGGAGTGTCTTCACCGCTGCGAAGCTTTTCTAAGTATTCGTATGCAATCATGCCATTACGAATACGCTTTTCATGCTGCTCTTCAAGGTCTTTAATGCCCGTTACTTGCTCGTCAATTGAGCGAGTAGCAATAATACCCAGTGCGTAGGGGATTTTTACAGCGGCGTGAGTGACTTGCTCTTCTGAGTCAGGAATACCTACCAGCGTAAATGCGGCAGGGGCCTCTTCGGTGTGCCACTCAGCTTCAATCGTTGCGAGTTTTACTTTTTGCACCTCGCCAACTTCGTAGCCAGATTCATCACCCAGTAAAATCACACACAAAATAGACGCTAAACCAAACCCTGATGCGACCGAAAATGAGCGTTTGGCAAAAGCAAGGTCACGACCTTTTAAGATGTACCAACTACTAATACCCAGTACAAACATAGATGCTGCAACATAACCAG
The DNA here is from genome assembly GCF_021532595.1 of Pseudoalteromonas sp. OFAV1. Classification (NCBI taxonomy): domain Bacteria; kingdom Pseudomonadati; phylum Pseudomonadota; class Gammaproteobacteria; order Alteromonadales; family Pseudoalteromonadaceae; genus Pseudoalteromonas; species Pseudoalteromonas sp. OFAV1. Next base: position 14,679 of record NZ_JAKGBG010000003.1, on the reverse strand, counting down.
CTGATACAGTATGAATAAACTTAACTTGTGCAACAGGGTTAAATACTAGTTCAGCAAAGCTGGTCATTTCCATACGCATGGTTTGGTAATTGAATTCAGCACCTACCGGATTTTGCATCCAACCATTTGCGACTAAAATCCATAGTGCAGATAAATTAGTCCCTAATGCCATTAAGAAGGTTGCACCTAGATGCTGACGTTTACTCAAACGCTCCCAGCCTAAAAAGAACATACCCACAAAAGTCGATTCTAAAAAGAAAGCCATTAAGCCTTCAATTGCCAGTGGTGCGCCAAAAATATCGCCCACATAGTGAGAGTAATAAGACCAATTGGTACCAAACTCAAACTCCATAGTTAGACCCGTGGCCACACCAATCGCAAAGTTGATACCAAACAATTTCCCCCAGAACTTAGTCATATCACGATAAATTTCGCGACCAGTCATCACGTAAACGGATTCCATGATCACCAAAATCCACGTCATACCTAAGGTAAGTGGAACAAATAGGAAGTGAAATAGGGCAGTGATTGCAAATTGCAATCGCGATAGATCCACAAATGTTTCATCTATCATCGTTTAGCTCCTTGTTAGCGGGTGCGGTAGACACGACAAAAATAAGTTATAAAGTTTCAGTAATTATTGAAGCTTTGTGAATTCTAACCTTGTATCCATTTTAGTCAATAGAAAAGTACGAAAAAAAGACAGACAGCCTCTGTATATCTTTTCTACAGGTTAGAGATAATGCTCTACACTTTCAAATATTTAATCGTTATAAAAAGCTCATTTACTATGGCTTACTTAGTTAATTTTTATTATTTTTAAGAATCTGACTAATTATCTACCGCTACTTTGAGCGGTAAACTGTGTATAAAGAATCGACGACTTTTTAGCGTAATTTCGATTTCTAGTATTTATTAACTCTGTGACATTTATCCGACTGCTAAAACACGGTAAACTCATTTACATTAGTGCCAAAAGTTGCGAATTATCAACGAATGAAAGAACATACAAAGCCGTTACGTATTGCCTTGGTGGCAGGTGAGTTATCAGGTGATATTTTAGGTGAAGGGTTAATAAAAGCACTTAAACGCCGTTTTCCTGATGCTATTTTTGAGGGGATTGCGGGCCCGCGTATGCAAGCGGCTGGTTGCAATACATTATTCGATATGGACGAATTATCAGTGATGGGCTTAGTCGAAGTGCTTGGCCGATTACCGCGTCTACTCAAAATACGCAAACAATTGGTGCAGCATTTTATCGACAACCCACCGGATGTATTTATTGGCATTGATGCGCCTGATTTTAATTTACGTGTTGAAAAACCGTTAAAAGATGCAGGTATCAAAACGATTCAATATGTTAGTCCATCAGTGTGGGCGTGGCGCGAAAAACGTATACATAAAATCAGTGCGGCTACTAATTTAGTGCTGGCACTATTGCCATTTGAAAAAGCTTTTTACGATAAACACAATGTACCTTGTACATTTGTGGGTCACACATTAGCTGATGATATTGCGCTTGAGCACGACCAAACCGAAGCGCGTAACCAGCTTGGTTTATCACAAACAGATAAAGTACTTGCTTTGTTACCAGGTAGCCGGGGTTCTGAAGTAGGGCTTTTAAGCGAAACCTATATTCAAACAGCAGCGAAATTACAGGCGCAAAATCCTGATCTTAAAATTGTAGTGCCGTTAGTCAATGAAAAACGAAAAGCACAGTTTTGTGAGATTTTAGAAAGAACAGCCCCTGATTTAAAACTGCAATTATTGGATGGTCAATCAAACCTTGCAATGCAAGCTGCTGATGCCATTTTACTTGCCTCAGGTACCGCAACGCTTGAAGGCATGCTGTATAAAAAGCCGATGGTCGTGGGCTACAAAATTAAGCCACTGAGTTATTGGATTTTTAAAACACTATTCACTTTTAACATTAAATATTTTTCGTTGCCTAATTTATTAGCCGATGAAGAACTTGTTCCAGAATACTTACAAACTGAGTGTAATGTTGAAAACTTATCAGCTGCGCTAACACCTATGTTGAATACGGATAACAGCGAATTAAGAGCGCGCTTTTTAGCTATTCATAAAGACATAAGATTAAATGCCAACGAACAAGCTGCAGCTGCAGTCGCGGAGTTACTAAATGCAAATTGAACGACCGAATGTTAATTATATAGCGGGTGTAGATGAAGTTGGCCGTGGCCCATTAGTGGGTGATGTTGTTACCGCTGCGGTAATACTTGATCCGAATAAGCCAATAGCAGGTTTAGCTGATTCTAAAAAGTTAACAGATAAAAAACGCCAATTATTAGCGATAGAAATAAAAGAAAAAGCTCTGTGCTATGCCATTGGCCGTTGCAGCCCAACTGAAATTGACGAGTTAAATATTCTTCATGCCACTATGCTTGCAATGAGCCGTGCGGTTGAAGGCTTAAGTGTAAAGCCTGAGTTTGTTTTTATTGATGGTAATCGTGTGCCTAGCCAGTTAACTGTGCCGGCACAGGCGGTAGTAAAAGGTGACAGCCTCGTTGAAGAGATTTCTGCGGCATCTATTTTAGCGAAAGTTGCCCGTGACGAAGAAATGATTGAGCTTGATAAGCGTTATCCTGACTATGGCTTTGCAGGTCATAAAGGCTATCCAACTAAAGCGCACTTTGCGGCACTCGAACAATACGGGGCAATTGCAGAGCATCGTAAGAGCTTTAAACCTGTTCAGCGCATTTTGGCGTTGAAAGGAGAGCAATTGTAATGCCTGCGCCGCAATTTGTTCACTTACGTGTTCACTCAGATTTCTCAATGGTGGACGGCCTTGCTAAAACCAAGCCGATTGTAGCTAAAGCTGAAGAGTTGCAAATGCCAGCGCTGGCAATCACTGACCAGATGAACTTATGTGGTTTGGTGCGATTTTATGGTGCGGCGCATGGCGCTGGGATTAAGCCTATTGTTGGTGCTGACTTTTGGTTAAGAAGCCCTGAATTTGAGGATGAACCAAGTCGCATTACCATCTTAGCGAAAGATAACGAAGGCTATAAAAACCTTACCTTATTGATCTCTAAAGCGTACCAGCGCGGGCATTTATTTCATCGCCCTGTGGTTGATCGCGAATGGTTGGTAGAGAATAAAAATGGCCTGATTTTATTATCAGGCGCTAAAGATGGCGACTTAGGCAAAGCCCTACTAAAAGGCAACCCTGGCCTTATTGAGTCTGTGGTTAGCTTTTATAAGCAGCACTTTAGCGATCATTATTATATTGAGCTTATTCGTACTGAACGCCCCCTAGAAGAAGATTATCTGCATCTGGCTGTTGAGCTTGCCGCAAAAGAGCAGTTACCTGTGGTGGCAACGAATGAAGTGGTGTTTTTAAAACCAGAAAACTTTGAAGCCCACGAAATCCGAGTGGCAATCCATGACGGATATACCCTAGAAGATAAACGCAGACCAAAACGTTTTTCTGAGCAGCAATATCTAAAAACAGCGGAGCAAATGGCTGAGCTATTTAGCGATATTCCAGAAGCGTTAGAAAACACCGTAGAAATTGCCAAGCGCTGTAATGTAACCGTGCAGCTAGGAACTTACTTCTTACCTGATTACCCAACCGGTTCACTGAAAATTGAAGACTTCTTGGTTAAAGTCTCTGAAGATGGTCTTGAAGAGCGTTTACAGTTTTTATTCCCTGATGAGCAAGAGCGTAAAGAAAAACGGGGTGAGTATGATGAGCGTCTGAAAATAGAGCTCGACGTAATCAACCAAATGGGTTTCCCGGGTTACTTCTTGATCGTAATGGAGTTCATTCAGTGGAGTAAAGATAACAATATTCCAGTAGGTCCAGGACGTGGTTCGGGTGCCGGTTCACTGGTTGCTTATGCACTGAAGATTACCGATCTTGATCCGCTAGAGTTTGACCTACTCTTCGAACGTTTCTTGAACCCTGAGCGTATTTCAATGCCCGATTTCGACGTCGACTTCTGTATGGATAGGCGCGATGAGGTAATTGACCACGTAGCGGCGCTTTATGGCCGTGACGCGGTATCTCAGATCATCACCTTTGGTACCATGGCTGCAAAAGCGGTTATCCGTGACGTAGGCCGTGTACTTGGTCACCCTTACGGCTTTGTTGATCGTATTTCAAAATTAGTACCGGGCGATCCGGGCATGACCTTGGCTAAAGCGTTTGATGTAGAGCCTCGTTTACAAGAAGCCTACGACGGTGATGAAGAGGTAAAAGAGCTTATCGATATGTGTCGCATCCTCGAAGGGTGTACACGTAACGCCGGTAAACACGCTGGTGGTGTTGTAATATCACCAACCACTATCACTGACTTTGCGGCCCTTTATTGTGATGATGAAGGTAAATTCCCGGTTACTCAATTTGATAAAAACGACGTTGAGACGGCGGGCCTAGTTAAGTTTGACTTCTTAGGTTTAAGAACGCTTACCATCTTGCAGTGGGCGCTTGATATGACCAATGAGCGCCTAGCCCGCGAGGGTAAAGAGCCGGTTGATATTAACGCCATTCCACTTGATGACAAGCCAAGTATTGAGTTATTGCTACGCGCCGAAACCACCGCGGTATTCCAGCTCGAATCTCGTGGTATGAAAGATCTTATTCGTCGTCTAAAGCCCGACTGCTTCGAAGATATGATCGCACTGGTGGCACTGTTCCGCCCAGGTCCATTGCAATCAGGCATGGTAGATAACTTTATCGACCGTAAGCACGGCCGAGAAGAAATATCTTACCCAGACGTTCAGTGGCAACATGAAAGCCTAAAGCCTATTCTTGAGCCGACCTACGGTATCATTCTTTATCAAGAACAAGTAATGCAAATTGCGCAGGTACTTGCCGGTTATACCCTTGGTGGCGCTGACATGCTTCGTCGTGCAATGGGTAAGAAAAAGCCTGAAGAGATGGCAAAGCAACGTTCGACTTTTGAAGAAGGCGCTATAAATAATGGCGTTGACGGCGAACTTGCAATGAAAATCTTCGACTTGGTAGAGAAATTCGCGGGTTATGGTTTTAACAAATCGCACTCTGCTGCTTATGCACTGGTGTCGTATCAAACCCTGTGGATGAAGACCCATTATCCAGCTGAGTTTATGGCGGCAGTAATGTCGGCGGATATGGATAACACCGATAAAATTGTTACCTTGGTTGATGAATGTGAAAACATGAAACTGACCTTGTTACCGCCTGATGTAAATGCCGGTGAGTACAAGTTTACTGTTAATCTAAAAGGTGAGATTGTTTATGGCATTGGTGCCATTAAAGGCGTGGGTGAAGCACCGGTTGAAGCTATTTTAGAAGCTCGAAGTGAAGGCGGCCCGTTTAAAGACTTATTTGATTTTTGTGCCAGAGTTGACTTAAAACGCATAAACAAACGCGTGGTCGAAAAACTTATCTATGCAGGCGCACTCGATCAACTTGGTCCAGATAAAACCCAGCCAGGTCGTGCGACCTTATTAGCGAGCTTAAAAGATGCCATGCGAGCGGCAGATCAACATCATAAAGCAGAGTCATTAGGGCAAGCAGATTTGTTTGGTTTATTGGCTACTGAACCAGACGAAGTTGAACAGGCGTTTATCAAAGCGACAGACTTAACTGATAAGCAATGGCTAGACGGTGAAAAAGAGACCTTAGGGCTTTACTTAACTGGCCATCCAATTAACCAGTATCGTAAAGAACTAAAGCATTACACCTCGGGAAGGCTAGTAGACTTGCAGCCCACAAATCGTGATGTGCAGTCAACAGCGGCTGGCCTTGTGATCAATGCCCGAACCTTGATAAATAAAAAGGGAAATCGTTGGGGTCTTATAACTTTAGATGACAAGAGTGCCCGTATTGATGTACGCTTATTCCCAGAACAGTTTGAAATGTACCAAGATATGCTGCAAGTTAACAATATCTTGGTAATATCCGGACAGGTCAGCTTTGATAACTTCTCTGGTGGCATTACAATGACCGCTAGAGACATATGCACCATTGCCGAAGCGCGAGAAAAACGTATAAAAGCGATTAAAATGACGCTGAATATGGTGCAGATCGAGGCAAACTTCTTCGATAATTTACAAAAAGTACTTGAACCTTATAAGTTTGGTACATGTCCTATTAAAGTATTCTATCAACGTCCGGATGCGTTGGCTGAGATTACCTTAGGGACTGAATGGTGTGTTACGCCTAGTGATGACTTAATTCATAAGTTGTCATTGATGGCGGCGCAAGATGTAGAACTAGAATTTAATTAATTAGGTAGTTTAGAGCATGAGCCTCAATTATCTTGATTTTGAGCTTCCAATCGCAGAATTAGAAGCAAAAATTGAAGAATTACAAAATGTAAGCCGCGCTGGCGAATTAGACCTTGGATTAGAAGAGGAAGTCAGTCGATTAAAAGAAAAAAGTGCTGAAATGAAAGAGAAAATTTTCTCTGAATTAGGTGCTTGGCAGGTTTCTCAGTTAGCCCGTCATCCGTTGCGTCCTTATACTCGTGATTACATCGAGCGCATTTTCACGGAGTTTGACGAACTAGCAGGCGACCGTACCTTCGCTAACGACCCAGCTATATTAGGTGGTATTGCACGTTTTGAAGGTCAACCTGTAATGGTTATCGGCCAACAAAAAGGTCGTGACACGGCTGAAAAAATCAAACGCAACTTTGGTATGCCAAAGCCAGAAGGTTACCGTAAAGCATTACGCTTAATGGAAATGGCTGAGCGCTTTAAAATGCCAATTATGACATTTATCGACACACCAGGGGCATACCCAGGTGTTGGTGCTGAAGAGCGTGGTCAAAGTGAGGCTATCGCACGCAATCTTAAAGTAATGGCTGCGTTAAAAGTACCAACGATCTGTACTGTAATTGGTGAAGGTGGTTCAGGTGGTGCACTTGCAATTGGTGTGGGTGACCGCGTTAACATGTTGCAATACAGCACTTACTCTGTGATCTCGCCAGAAGGTTGCGCATCAATCTTATGGAAAAGCGCAGATAAAGCACCATTAGCTGCAGAAGCAATGGGTGTAACCGCAGCACGCGTTAAAGAGCTTGATTTAATCAACAATGTGATTGAAGAGCCTTTAGGTGGTGCGCACCGTAATTACGATGCGATGGCACGTAACCTTAAAAACCAACTTAAACGCGACCTAGCTGAATTACAAGGCCTTTCACTTGATGAAATGCTTGATCAGCGTTACAAGCGTTTAATGTCGTTTGGTTATTGCTAAACACTGCTTAAAATTGAAAAAAGCCGCTTTTGCGGCTTTTTTTGTTTTATAATGCTGATAACACAGACGCTTGTATACTCATTGGTTTTTAATGCAAACATCAGACTTATATCACCATTTTTTAGCACAATTACAGCCGTTGCTGAACGCTGAACACAGCTGCTTTAGTGTTGCCTTATCAGGCGGTGTTGACTCTGTTGTGTTGTTACATTTAATGAACCAAGTTCAAAAGCAGCGCCCAGAGCTTAAGCTTGAAGCTGTGTATGTTAATCATGGTTTGAGTGAGTATGCCGATGAGTGGCAAGGATTTTGTAAGTCACTATGTGAAGAGCTCGGTGTAGCATTTAAAGCGGTGCGCGTTGAAATCCAAGAGCGCTCGCGAACTTCACTCGAGGCACAAGCGCGCGAGGCAAGATACCAAGCTCTTGACGAAAACTGCGAGGTAGGCAGTGTAATACTGCTTGGTCAGCACTTAAATGACCAGCTCGAAACCTTCTTGTTGCGGCTTAAACGCGGCTCAGGCCTGCAAGGCTTAGCATCAATGCCACAAACGCGGTTATTAGCGTCTGGGCGAGTATGTTTTCGACCGCTGATTAATATCACACGTGAGCAAATTGAACAGTTTGCCGTTAAATTTGCCATTAGCCATATCACCGATGACTCAAATATTGATGAGCGCTTTGACCGCAATTTTTTACGTCATCAAGTTTTGCCTATTTTAATGGAGCGTTTTCAAGGATTTGAAAAAAGTGCAGCGCGCAGTATTCGGCTGTTACAACAACAGCAATCGCTGCTCGATGAATATACGCAAAGTGACCTTGCACACTGCCAAAATTCACAGGGTGGTTTAAGCTGCGCGGCAATTGCGGAGTTTAGTAAGCCCAGACAAGCAAATCTTGTGCGTGCGTGGCTAAATCAGTTTACTCATCAACTACCTTCAGAAAATCAGCTACAGCAAATTATTGAACAAGGTTTAACGGCACAAGCTGATGCGCAGCTAAAAATTTGTTTGCAAAGCGGCGATGTTCGTCGTCATCAGCAACATTGGTACTTTGTGACTGAGCAGGCAATACCACAGGCAATGGATATTAACTTACAGCCTATAGAGCTCACTGATGGCCGTAAACTTATCGTTAAGCAGGGGAAGGGCATCAGAAAGCCTTTAAAAAATGAGCAAGTAAGCGTTGAATTTAATAAGCCGCAAGCACGTATAAAACCATTAAAAAAACCCGGCTCAAACACCTTAAAACATTGGTTTAAAGATGCCAAAGTGGCCCCTTGGTTACGTGCGCAAACACCACTTATTTTTTATAACGATCAACTCGTGCAAGTAGTGGGCTATTTCACTAGCGCTGAGCACAGTGTTGAAGATGGAATTTTTTGGGAGATATTCTATGAGTGAACAACCACATGTTGGTTTATCACTAGTTAATAAGGCACCACTAGGTTTGGTGTTGTCACTGTTAGTTGCTGTTATTGCTGGTTTTGTTTATACAGACTTGAGCTTACTGACACTACTTTATGCCTTAGCTGGCGGCCTGTTGTGTTCAGTATTGCTACTAGGATATTGGTCAGGTAAAGGTGGTATATTCTTTATTTTAGGTGTACTTACGCCATTGGCCTTAGTGATGGTATCACCCCTTACCACCATGGCTGCACTGCTCTACTTGTTAAGCGGCTTTTTTGCTGGCTTTTGGCTGGTATTACTTTGCTATAAGTTTAAAGTTAAAAAAGCCTAGCGGGGGATGCTAGGCTTTCTGTTAATTAAAAAGCTCTGGCGCAGTTTCTTCCTGCTGCTTTAGCTTTGTACAGACCTTTATCTGCACGGGCAAATACATCATTTTCGCAATCTTGGTTAGTTGCTAAAGTATAACCAATACTAGAAGTTACGCGGTATTGTGTCATCAAGTTAGACTTTTTCACCAGCCGCATAATTCGCTCTGCAACTACTTTGTTAGTTGTGAATTCTGGGTCGTCAATTAATAGTGCAAACTCGTCGCCACCAAAGCGAAAAATTGAGTCTGTTCCTCTAACACTACTGCATAGTACTTCTGAGAACTCTTGTAAAACATCATCACCAATTTTATGACCGAAACTATCGTTCACTTGTTTGAAATTATCTAAATCAAGCAACATTAGGCTAAATGGTCGGTTTTGGCGACGACAACGTTCAAGCTTTTGCGCCAAACTGTCATTAAATTGACTTCGGTTATTTAAGCCTGTTAGGGCATCTTTCGTTGCCAAACGTAATACGCGGTTATACATAATGGCATTACGAAGTGGATAAACCAGCGCACTGTGTAACTGTTCTAATTTAGCTTCTATGCCTTTACCCATTGGGAATTGGCTAAAGTAAATTAATTGCCCTAAACGCTCACTTTCGATATCTAAATCAAAAGAGTAAGGCGTTTGAGATGTATCACTCCCTGCACTCTGAGACACGCCGAGTGAAGACTGGAACTGTAATCCCGATAAATTAATCAGTTGTTTTGCATGATTAGCAAAAATCGTCAGTATATTCTCAATTGAAAGTGTGGTTTGCAGCTTAGCAATTAAGTCATGTGGATTATTTGTTTCATTTATTCGGTAATGCTCTGCCGAAAACGGCAGAAATTCGCCTCGCGCAGACACTCGCTGCGTCAAAATATGGACATTTTCCATTAAAATTCTCCCCCCGGAGTGTTTAGTTACTCCTACTTAGCGAGATTTGTGCCACTTTTTTAAACTGGCTGAAAAACAAATGGTTGCTATAGTTAAAGAAGGCTACAGCTTTATCATCAAGTAGAAGGGAGTTTATTGCTTGCAAAATGTGCTGATTCAAGTGTTTGGCTTGCTAGTTGCTGCCGTATTATTTGTTTGGTTCTTCAAACGAATTGGCTTACCACCTATTCTTGCGTACCTGGCAACTGGGGTGTTGGCGGGGAGTCACGGTATTGGCTGGATGGCGCAAAGCCATGAAATGCACTTTGTGGCTGAGCTAGGTATTGTGTTTTTATTATTTAGTTTAGGTCTAGAGTTTTCGTTACCCCGTTTAAGGGCTATGCGTAATATCGTTTTCGGCCTTGGCTCATTACAAGTGGTTGTCACCAGCATTGTGTTTATGCTGATTTTGTTGCTGCTTGATTACAGCTTACTAAATAGTTTTACTATTGCCAGCTTAATGGCGCTATCTTCAACCGCAGTGGTTGTAAAGCTACTTAAAGAATCTGGAGAGCTTAACCAACGACGAGGCCAACTTGCCATTGGCGTATTGCTATTCCAAGACATCGCGGTTGTGCCATTACTTATTGTTTATCCACTGCTAGCACAAAGCGGCTCAGAGGAAATTGTAGGCGCATTGGCGTTTGCACTCACTAAAGGCGCATTGGTTTGTGTTTTACTCTTTGCTATAGGTAAGTGGATACTCCCCAAGGTATTTAGCGAAATCGCATTAGTGAGAACCGATGAGCTATTTATGTTAACCACGCTATTGGTTGCATTATTCGCAGCTGGGCTTACATACTTGTTTGGCTTATCAATGGCATTAGGCGCTTTTTTAGCAGGGATGATGTTAGGAGAAAGTCATTACCGTCACCAGCTAGAGGCGGATATTCGGCCATTTCGCGATATTTTAATGGGGCTGTTCTTTGTCACAGTAGGTATGCAGCTTGATGTACTTTATGTGCTTAGTAGTTGGTATTGGATCATCACTGTACTGGTTGGCTTGTTGTTCTTTAAAATAGCGGTGTTATCGATTGCTGCTCAAGTAATGGGTGAGCGTAAGCAAGATGCTGTTTCTGCGGGGATCATGCTTTGGCAAATGGGGGAGTTTGGTTTTGTACTTATTGCCCTTGCTTCGCAGCACCTTTTAATCAGTGCAGAGCAAGCATCGTTTTTAATTGCAGTAGGGGTGCTATCGATGGCACTCACGCCTTATCTTATCGAAAAAACACCGTTAATTATAAAAAAACTCGGCCTTTTAAGTCAAACAGGGCAACATTGGCAGCAACCCGCTGCGAGTAGTCCGTTGTACCATAACCATGTTGTGATCTGTGGGTTTTCACGGGTTGGACAAACCATCGCGCGGTTTTTAAAGCCCGAGGCAATTGAGTACGTAGCAGTAGAGAGTAATCCAATCTTATTGCAAGAAGCAAAAGCCGCTGGCGAGCCTGTTATATTTGGTCATGTAAATCAAAAAGATATTTTAAAGTCAGCTGGGGTAGAGCGAGCAAGGCTAGTGATCATTACCTTTACCGACTTTGAGCAAACACAAATAGTGGTTGATGCCATCAAGCAAATCGCTCCCAAGGTCAAGATTCTTGTGCGTATGCGTGATGATAGTGAACTCGAAACACTAAAAGAACTGGGTGTGACAGAAGTGGTGCCCGAAACCCTTGAGGCAAGCTTGATGCTAGTTTCTCATGTTCTTTATATGTCGGGAGTGCCTATGACTCGCATTATCCGCAGAGTAAGTAAAGAACGTAGTAACCGTTACCAATTTTTAAATGGCTTTTTTACCGGCGACAAGCTCGATGGAGAAGAAGCAAGTTCAGACCGCCTAGAATATTTGCATGTTATTGCTTTACCCGAGCGAGCTTATGCTGTGAACCAAAAAATCAGCGAATTAAAACTTGAACAGCGCCGTGTATCTGTAAGGGCACTTCGTAGGCAAGACCGTGAAATTGACGCTCCATCATCGCAAACTATTTTACTGGCTGGCGACATTTTAGTGCTACAAGGTAAACCGCGCCGAGTAGAGCGAGTAGAGCGGTTTTTGCTGGATGGTTTGGAGTAGCTAATCCAGCTCTAAGAATTTACGAATTTCAGGGAGTTTATTAAGGCCATCTTGGTAGCCAATCTCGATGAGCTTTTGTGTGTAACGCTTCTCAAACAATAAGTAGCTGGTTAAGCTTGATTGCGAGCGTTTTTTTACCCCGATAAGACGTAATAACACTTTAATCGCCATTGGCATATCGTCATAAAACTGTGCGGCAATTACATTAAAGTTCTGTGAGGGGTTAATCACGCAGGTTTCGATTTGCTTTAATTCTTGATGTTTGTCGCGAGCAGGCAACAGGCTCAAGGTTCGGTTGATACGTTGTAAACGCTCTAAATCAGACTGTAAGGTATCGGTAAATACACTGTCGAGTAAGTGACCCGCAATATTTGAAAGTCCTGGGTAGTGTGGTTGATAGCCCGGAGGATGTGGTGCTTTTGGTTCGTCTACACCAATGATAAAAATTTTCTCAGCGCCTAAATGCACAGAAGGGCTCAAGGGCGATAGCTGGTGGATTGAGCCATCACCAAAATAATGGTTATGTACATTCACACTTGGAAAAACCATAGGAATGGCACTTGATGCCATTAAATGCTCTACATTTATACGTGTTGCTTGTCCCTCGCGCTTCGCTCGGCGCCAAGGCTTTTGAGTAAGCGACTGAAAAAACGCCACAGAGTCACCCGTGGTATAACTAGAAGCAGTAATAGACACAGCATCTAAATAATTTTTATGCAGATTTCGCTCAATACGTGATAAATCGAGTATTTCATTGAGCAGTTTTCTAAGCGGCTTGTTATTCAATAAGCTCGCTGGTGGGTGGTTTATATGCTCTGACTGGAAGCTCGTTAGCATATTGCGCAGAATATGCAGAAAAACACTGATGAAGTCGCTTTTATAAACTTGCGAAGTAGAAAAGTTCTTCCATACCCATTCTAGTTTTTTGCTCGCTAAATGAGCACAAGAAGCATAACATGCTAATGCAGCGGAATTAATTGCGCCTGCTGATGTCCCATTAATTATAGTAAACGGTAAAGGGGCAGTACGCGGCATGCTTTGAGTAACTGCTTTTAGCACGCCCACTTGATAAGCAGCACGAGCGCCACCACCTGTAAGTAGTAAGGCGACTTTTGAATGCTGTGTTTTTTTTAACTTAGTACCCATATTTGCATTTAACTAGTTGTGCGTCTTTACTTTATTTATCAACTGTAAGTCTTTAAGCTAGAAGAAGCAAAGTTTAGCTCGCGAGTTACGTTAATTTTCGTCTTTTTGTTTGTTTTTAAAGGGAGTGTGTATGTCTGAGCATTCGTCAGAGCCTACAGTTAAATCAGGTTCATCAAATAATAATCTTATTTTTGCGGTTGTTATATTAATTATTATCGCCGGTGTTGCGGCGTTTATTTTATTGAAACCAGAAGAGCAGCCAGTGCAAGTTGTTGAAGACATTGTCACTGAAGAAGTGCCTGTGGTTGAGTATCAAAACCCTGAGCCTGAACCTGAAACCTCAGAGCCAGAACCAGAGCCAGTTGTGGTTGAAACGGCTCCAGAGCGAACCCCAGAGCCAGTACCAGAGGTAGAGCCACTGCCTACGCTCAATGAAAGCGATGAAGTGGTTGTAGCACGTATGGATGAGTTATTAAGCGATCAAGTGATGAGCTTAATGGTGACCGATGACCTTATTCGTCGCGGTGTTGTGTATGTTGATAATATCGCCAAAGGTAAAGTGGCATTAAGCCATGCGCCTGTTGAGCGCCCTAAAGAGTCATTTAAAGTGATTGAAGGGGATATTTTAACAATCGATCCAAATAGCTATGAGCGTTACACCCCTTACGTAAAACTATTTACTAGTTTAAGTGCTGCACAAGTTATACGTATGTATGACGAATACAAACCGCTGATTAACGAAGCTTATGCTGAAATTGGCTACGAAGGTGATGCATTCACTGGCACGCTAGAAGAGGCGATTGACGTTCTGCTTGATACTCCAGAACCAAAAGGTGAAATGCCGTTAGTACGTAACTCAGTTACTTATCAATATGCTTATTCTGAGTGGGAAAATTTACCTGATGCGCAAAAACAATTGCTGCGTATGGGTCCAGAGAACATGAAAAAAGTAAAAGCAGCTCTGCGCAACATTAAAGCTGAGCTTGAAAAGTAATTAACGAAAATCACTTATTTACTGTGCGATTGTATACTAAGCATGCAATCGCACTTTCTTTTTCGAATACCCCTTGAATAACAGGCTAAAACTAGAGATAATCTCTCCCGCGCCGAACGAGGCTCTCAATGGTAGTCTTATTGGTCCTCTCGCAACACTAGCAGGTGAATCTGGTCAGGCCCGGAAGGGAGCAGCCACAGCGTGTGACGTGTGTGCCGAGATGTGGCTGGTAAGACTGCCACCCAAAATCTTCTTTGGGTGACTTTCTTCATACTTATCTCTTTTTTAAACACGCTTTCGATACCCGCTTTAATTTTCTATTAAATTACACCGATTTATTAGCTGGTATGAATGATGCCTTCTTTCTTACAATTTACTTTAGAACCTAGAACCTAGAACCTAGAACCTAGAACCTAGAACCTAGAACCTAGTACTCTTTCACATATATTTTGATCAGTTGCCCCTACTTAAATTCAGGTAACTGATCTTTTTCAATCAATAATTCAATACTCCTGCTTTTTCCAGTAACTGATGTTATAAATTTCTTCTTCT